>CADALS010000017.1:19387-22450 GCA_902788795.1 uncultured Eubacteriales bacterium
CCGCGGTCACCGCCTGGGTGAGCTGTTCCTTTTGCTGCTTTATACGCTCCTCCAGCTGCGCTTTTTGAGCCGAAAGCTCCGTCATCAGCTGCTCCTTGTAAGCAGCAAGATGCTCCGTAATAGACTCCTCGGATCTGAATGACAGCAGGAAGTTGATCTTCTCCCGCCTTCTCTCGTTTGCGCTCCGCACCTGGCTCTTGAGGCGCTCGAAGCGTACAATGATCTGGTTATCCGCTGCGAATTTTCTGATCTTGGCGAGCAGCTGAGCCGAGTAGACCAGGTCTACTGCAAAGACTCCGAAGAACACACCAAGGAAGAACGAAAGCCCAAGGTTGGCCTCCAGCCAGGCAACGGCGTCCCTGATGTACGGATGCATCACGTAGTAATAAAAGGCGCAAAGCGCTGTCCACGCAAGAGTAAACTGAGGGCATATCAGGCCCTTATAATTGAACTTCAGCTTGCTGTAATCCCAGAGCATCACATGAGCGTAGTTCAGGGCCAGAAGCCCGAACAACAGCTCGAGCAGAGTCATAGCCAGCCCGGCGGCGATAAAAAACACCACCTTCTGAAGCACAGGGCTGCCCACAGACAGGCTGCGCTCGAATTCCGAGAGCCCGTACATAAGACACAGGCCGCAGCCATACAGCGGAACATAAGGGCCAACACAGAACCCCGGGTTGATCCACTTGCGCTCCGGATTATTGGCCGAAAAAAAGCGCCTGTAGAACAGCTCAAGCACCCAGCCGAGCGTCGAGCCTATGTAAAAAACGAATGCAAGTACCAAAAGCACGTTCATTGATATCCACCTCTTGAGCACAGTATGACTATTTTACGCCAAAATAATGTTTTTTCAAGGCCTCTGGCCTCATTGAGATTTATTAAAGGGGTAAATAATTTTCGATGCCTTGTAATCACATTTCGGGCAGGATATAATGCAGCAAAAGAGCTGATCTCGGGCGGCCGCGCGCCGCAATATCAAAGGAGTTCATCATGACTGAAACAAGACCTTACCTGGACTGGAACACCGCTGCAAGCTTCATGACGGATGTTTTCAAGGCTTACGGAGTACCGGAAGAGGACGCGAAAATATGCACAGACGTGCTTTTGGAGAGTGATCGCCGCGGGATCGAGAGCCATGGCTGCAACCGCTTTAAGCCCATCTACCTGGACCGCATAAAAAAAGGCACCCTGCTGCCTGTCACTAAAATAGATATAGTAAAAGAGACGCCCACGACTGTGGTGATGGACGCCAACAACGGCATGGGCATGGTCGCCAGCCACAAGATGATGGAGATGCTTATCGAAAAGGCCCGCATCTATGGCATGGCCGGCGGCACTATATTCAATTCCACCCACTACGGCATTGCGGGCTACTGGACCGGCATGGCGGAAAAGGCCGGAATGATAGGCATCAGTGGCACAAATGCAAGGCCTTCTGTGGCTCCGACCTTCGGCGTGGAGCCTATGATGGGCACCAACCCGTTGACCTTTACCATCCCGACTGACGAAGAGTTCCCGTTCAACCTGGACTGCGCCACCTGCATTATGCAGAACGGCAAGATAGAGTTCTACGAGCGCCAGGGCAAGCCCACCCCGAAGGGCTGCGTCGTTGGCAACAACGGGGAATCTCTGACCGATTCCGCGCAGATACTTAAGGATATGCGCCAGGGCAAGGCTGCGCTGCTTCCGCTGGGCGGCCTGGGCGAGGACACCGCGGGCTACAAGGGCTACGGATTTACTACTGTTGTGGAGATCCTGTCCTCCGCGCTGGCAGGCGGCCCGTTCATGAAGGCGCTTTCCGGCGTTGGGCCAAACGGCGAGTCCCAGATGTACAGGCTCGGGCACTTCTTCTTTGTTATCAACCCGGAGTTTTTCATGGGGCTCGACACATTGAAAAAGACCGCGGGCGAAATTTGCCGCGGCCTTAGAGCTTCAAAGAAAGCGCCGGGAGCTGAGCGCATCTACACCGCCGGGGAAAAAGAATACCTGGCCTGGCAGGAGCGCAAGGACAAGGGCGTTCCCGTGGGCGAGTCCATCCAGAAGGAGTTCATCCAGCTTCGCAACGAGCTGGGCCTCACCCAGTACCACTTCCCGTTCGAATAATACCGCATCGGGGGGACGGTTCTTTCGATGCATCATGCATCAGAGTGACGGTTCTTCGTTTCCGTCCCTTTATTCTGCCATCAGGTGCATGGATCTTATCTGAGGGTCTTCTATGCGGCTTTGGACCTCCTCTGCGTGCTGCAGCAGGAAGTCCGAATCCGACGCGGACAGGCCCTCTTTTTTAAGTTCTTTTATTATGTCTGCGCTGACCTCTTCGATCAGGTCTATGATCTCGTGATCCTCCAGCTTTTTTGCGGCGAGCGCCTCTATCTTGGGAGCAAGCTGCGCGCCAAGCACGGGGAGCTGCTGCATTGCGCGGTGGGTCCACTTGTAGTAAGGCCTGTAGCGCTTGTTCAGCAGGAACACTGCGGCCTGGACGTTCTGGACGAATTCGCCCAGGGCCAGGAAGGCCGCAACGCTCTCGCCTCTGTGGGCGCACCTGGAGTAGTTGTACTGGCCTGACTGAGCCGCAAGGGCAAGCCTCATGGCCAGCTTTTTCTTTCTGAGGTCCTCCGGGTAGAAGGCGGTGAAGCCCTCGCGGATCTCCATGAAGCGGCCGGGCAGATCCATAAAGACCTCGCCGTTGGTGACCACGGACAGGCCCTTTTCCGGGATGCAGCGCCACTCGAAAAAGCTCTGCGGCAGGCGGTCGAAGCCGGTGTAGCGCGCGTAGAAGCTGCCTACGCTCATGACACCCACGCGGCCGCTACTCATCTCGCCGGAATTCAGGCGCTTAAAGCCCATGAACTCCTCCGGCAGCGCGGCGTAGATCTTCTGAGCCTCCGCGCCGAGGGTCTTCATGTCCTCGTCCGGCAGCCACACACAAAAGCCCGGGCCCCAGTCGTGGTCGCGGGAGATCTCGTCGTCAAAACCGTAGCACTCCGAGCCCTCGCCGACCAGGCCCACGCAAGCCCGAAGCAGAACGTCCGGGCAGTCTTTTTCGAAGGCCGGCCTACCGAC
>CADALS010000018.1:0-1907 GCA_902788795.1 uncultured Eubacteriales bacterium
GAAAAACCAACAATGACTTGTAAATCTTTTGATACTTTGGAAGATGGTCAAACATTTACAAATAAAACTAAAACAGTTGGAACATATTTTAACTTAAAAGCTGAAGCAAATAGCAAATGGACAACTATTGTTCATAAACCAGTAGAAAAACATGAGGAAATCCTGCCTAGAACTGGTAAATAGAATTAATTTATGATAGTAAACTTTCTTATAAATGCCCTTCAAAATAAATTTATAAGGAGGATTTTGTATATGGAAATTACAGAAGTTAAGATTTTTAAAGCTAAACAGTACTTTCTGTGCTAGCATAAGTACAGTAAAAACGGAGCAGCAAGACAGGCTGCGGGGTTATCCGGACGAACAGAAGCTGAACGGTGCAGATCCGGAGATTACAAGATTAAAAAAGGAGAGACAGAATGAAAAAGCTTAAGGTGGGTGTGATTGGAGTCGGACGTCTTGGTTATGAGCATGCTTGCAATATCGCAAACCGCGTGCCCGGTATGGAGCTGGTTGCGATCTGTGACGGCAATACTGCCCGTGCAACGGAAGTTGCAAACGAGTTGGGTGTCAAAAAGACTTATTCAGATCCTGCAACAATGTGCGCAGATCCCGAAGTGGAAGCAGTCGCAATCTTTACAAACACCGCTTCTCATGTGGACATGATCCGCATTGCTATGGAAGCCGGCAAGCATGTCTTCTGCGAGAAGCCTCTGGCTGAGAACGTTGAGAAGTGCCTTGCAGCAGAAGAGATCATCAAGGCTCATCCCAATCAGATCTTCATGCTCGGCTTTATGCGCCGTTTTGATAAATCCTATCGTATTGCAAAGCAGAAAATCGACAATGGCGACATCGGCAAGGTTGTCCTGGTACGCTGCTATTCCGAAGATCCCAGGTCTACATTCGACAGCTATCTGCCTTTCGCTCCTACTTCCGGTGGTCAGTTCATCGATATGTCCATCCATGATATCGACCTGATTCGCTGGCTCACTGGTTCCGAGCCCAAAAAGGTCTGGGCGATCGGCGGCTGCTTCGAGTTCCCGCAGTTCAAAGATTGGGATGACGGCGACAACGTCTCCTGCCTGATGCAGTGCGAGAACGATGCAATGGCCTTCATGTTCGCCGGCAGGACCGCAGCACACGGTTCCGCTGTTGAGACCGAGATCGTCGGAACACACGGAACACTCAGGATCGGCGCGACTCCTTCTTCCTCTCTGGTAGAGGTACTGAGCGAGCACGGTGTCTGCCACGAGTGCTATCAGGATTTCGTAAGCCGCTGGCACGATGCCTATATCACTGAGATGGAAGTCTTCTGTGATTATGTTGCACAGGGCAAGGCTGCTGAGCCCAATGTCTATGACGGCACTAAGGCTACCAAAGTCGCATATGCCTGCAAGGAGTCCTTCATCAAGAATGAGCTTCTGACTCTTGACTGATATTGACTTCTCAGTCTGCTGAACCGGACAAAAACAGATCAATGAAATAACTGTTACGGGAAGCCCCCGTTATGAACAAAGCGCTGCCGCTGTTCGTAACGGGGGCTTGCGATTTTCGGGAATCTCGTGGCAAAATATAGGAGAACGAAAATGTCTGTGTTTTGAAAACGTTTGGAAAGCGTGGGAGCGATGAGAGGAAAAGGAGACAGGGAACTGCAGGTACAATGCTTCGTAAAGCACGATGCGGACCAGATCTTTACGGCAGAGAATGTACCCCGTCTTTTATATGTCAGCAGACAGAGACTGGATGCGAGCCGCCATCCGAGAATCATGCATGCGCATGAGGATTATACAGAGGTTGTGCTGATCACAGAGGGCAGCAGCAATTACCTGGTCGATGACAGACAGTACGCGGTAAAAAAGGGAGATCTTCTGGTGTATAATCCCGGTATCGTCCACGATGAGGTCGCAGGA
>CADALS010000018.1:1948-30386 GCA_902788795.1 uncultured Eubacteriales bacterium
ATGCCCGGACTTCGCGAAAACGCCCTGCTGCCCGATGACCGCGGATGTGTTTTCCGGGCGGATGTCCTGTTTGAAGAAATGGATGCCCTGTGCGGACTTATGTTCCGGCTGCTGTCCGGTCAGCTCGCCGGTGCCGCCACCTACAGTCACGGCCTCATGCTCTCTTTCCTGACTATGGCACTGGCTGTCGCAGAGCACCAGGACCAGTCACTGATCGAGTCCGAAGAGGAGGAATCGGTGATCGGGAACAGGGTCAAGAAATACATCGACGCGCACTTCAGGGAGCCGCTCACCCTGCAGATGATCGCAGATGCCCTGAATGTGAGCACCTATTATATGGCACATGTCTTTAAGGATATGAGCGGTTATGCGCCAATGACTTATCTGCAGAAGAGACGGATCGGGGAGGCGCAGACCTTGCTGATCCATACGAAGAAGTCGATCTCGGATATCGCCTTCAGCCTCGGTTATGATGCGCAGAGTCATTTCAATCAACAGTTTTCCAAACATGTCGGCATGCCTCCGGGAGAGTTCAGAAAGCAGTATGTTGTAGGCAAAAAGGAGAAATGATCATTAAAACTCCGAAATGAAAAACCCTTCACAATGATTCTGATGCTGCTGCATCGGCACCACTGTGAAGGGTTTTTCAACATAAAGGGGGAGTATGAAATCTATTGTTATAAGTGGGAGGTCCAAAAGGAAACCGTCATTATCCTGTCCTTTGACTGCCGCTTCCTCTCTTCCGCTTATGAAGGTATCATACAATATGATTCTAAAATCCCTATTCCGGAATTATTAAAAAAAAATAAGGAATTCGAAAAGGATATGTAAATATGCCAAATGCAGCGTTACAGTCCTTCCTGATTTTGAGGACGTATTTTTGTGTATCACTATTTTCAGCAGGCCTGTACGGTAACGGCCAGATCCGGTCGGGGTGCAGATTATAAAACGTGGATTTCGGTAAGAGAAGAGCGTATGATACAATGAAATGGATCACAGGAATGCAGGCATATGCATGGAGGAATAGTGGTGGAAGAAAAGAACAGACAGAAAAAAGCAAGACCTGTCGAAACGGAGGAACTTGAACAAGTGTCGGGCGGCTCCGCATGGATGGATGATTCTGAGGCAATGGATGGAATCCGCAAAGGTGAGGATGCTTCCCCCGGAGGGATTGTCACCGGAACGGATGGAAAGACAAGTCCGGTTTTGGGGGCAGGTCTTCTCGACGAAATGGCACTGGGCTTAGACCGCGTAAGGGAAAAGATGACTTCCATCGCGGTCCGCAAATAAGGACTCTGCCCCGCTTAAAAGGTCAGCAGCTTTTTATACTTTTTTTATCGGGTGAATTACACTGCCGGAAGGCATAGATGGCCCGGATAGCATCTTCATAGCGGTCCTCGGGAACACCGATCAGAAGGTTCAGCTTTCCGGCACCCTGATTGATGGTGCTGATCTCGATTCCTTCTTCCGTGAGTTTCTGGAGGACGCGGACATTTGCGTCACTTGCCTCCGTTGCCTTTTCGCCAGTTACGGCGATCAGGGAGAGACTGTCCCGCACACCGATAAAATCGGGGTGCAGGGTATTGCGGATCTCGGAAAACAGATCCTCTTTGCAGCTGTCAAGGAGATCGCTCCGGATCACAAGGGTAATGGAATCGATGCCGGTCAGGCAGTACTCAAAAGGCAGACTCCTTTCTTTCAGGATGTCGAGCATGAGGGCACTGAAGCCGGATCCGTCACTGACCATGACTTTTTCGATCTGGACAACCGACATCCCCTTTCGGCCGGAAACGCCGGTCACCGGGTTTTTGGTGACGCCGGAAGGAAGATGGCGCATGATCATAGTACCAGGGTTTTCAGGTTTGTCGGTGTTGCGGATATTGATGGGAATCTCCAGTTCGGAAGCCGAAAGCACAGCGTCGGAGTGCAGCACGGAGGCACCCATGTAGGAAAGGGTTCTCAGTTCCCTGTAGCTCATATAGGAGACGGTCTCCGGGTTTTCGACGATGGCGGGGTTTGCGGCATACAGTCCGGACACATCCGTCCAGTTTTCGTAGAGATCCGCATTGATCGCGCAGGCAGCCAGGCTGCCGGTAATATCTGATCCGCCCCTCTCGAAGGTATGGATCTTTCCGTTCATGTCGGCACCGTAGAAGCCTGCGATCACGGCACGGTTCAGAGGCAGAAGAGATGCCCGCATGGTACGCCTGGTCATCGCGTCATTTAACTGACCGTTTTCATCAAAACATACACACCAGGAAGGGTCGACAAAAGTAAAGCCGAGGTATTGCGCCATGATCTTTGCGGTCAGGTATTCTCCTCTGCTGGCCGTATAGTCCCTCTGGGGATCTGTCATCAGTGATTGTTCCAGGATCCGGATCTCATCGTTCAAGGGGAAGACCATCTGCAGCCCTTCAATAATTTCCCGAAACCGCAGCTTGACCTGGTTCAGTTCTTCTGCGAAAGATTCGCCTGCACTTGCCTTTTCGTAGCAGTTCAGCAGCAGATCTGTCACCTTGATGTCCTCGGGGAAGCGTTTGCCCGGGGCCGAGACAACGATAAATCTTCTCTCCGGATTGCTCCGGATAATACTGCTGATCTTGCGAAGCTGGGCAGCGCTCGCGACCGATGTTCCTCCGAATTTTGCAACGACAATGCGCTCACTCATGACTATGTCCCTTTCTTCCTGTGAATCCACGATATCCACAAACTAATCCATTATAGCATGCTGTCGGATGCAAGTCACACCCTGGTCAGAATAAGTACGCAGGCGGTTGTCGGGCAGTTGTCAGGGATAAAATTTTTTGTTTTCAAGGAGACGGCAGGATGGCTGAATATCCTTATTTTCCACTCTTTATAGATCTGTCCGAAAAGAAGCTGGTCGTCTTCGGGGCGGGCAGGATCGCCCGCCGCAGGATCACTGTGCTCAGCCAGTTCACACCGGCCCTTACGGTGATCGCGCCGGACTGCCTTCCGGAAGTGGAGGCACTTGCGGCAGAAGGTAAGATCAGGTATTTGAAGAAGGTATACGAGGAAGAAGATCTGGAGGGCGCGGACATAGTCTTTGCGGCGACAAATGATCATGCTGTAAATGACAGGATCCACGGGGATTGTATAAAACGCGGGATCACAGTCAATGTGAGTACGGACAGAAGTAAAAGTGATTTTTATTTTCCGGGGGTTGCCAGAAAAGGGAATATTGTCGTCGGTGTGACGGCGAGCGGAAAGGACCACGCCGGCGCCAGAAAGGTTTCCGAAAAGATGAGGGAACTGCTGGAAAACATGTAAAGAACAGAAGCTGACTCAAAAAACATAAAAAGAACAGAAGCTGATTCAAGCGGAGGTACAGAAATGGAAAGAGCAGAGAAACTCAATATGGAAAAGCTGGAACAGGTGACAGGCGGCAATTATGGAGGAAGTTCCGGGAACTGGGTCTCCGCGAGAGTCAAAGCTTCAGGGGGACTTTACAGGTTTTCCAAATCCGGCAGTAAGTTTTCAAATACCGGCAGGATTTTTGTACCTTGCGGAGAATATATTACCGTCGATAAGGGCCGTGCACAAGGAGTCTATGTGATCGCATTCTACAACGATCAGGAGGGCTGGGTCGATAGCAGAGGTCTGGAATGGCTCTGATCAAGGCGGATACCGGAGTCCTGAACTCAAGGCAGATACCGGAGTCCTGAACTCAATTGACAAACAGAATAAAGCGTGTAATAATAGGAAAAGTTTTTTGAGCGGTGAGCATATGTGAGTACATCAGATGCAGTGCGTCAGAGAAGAATGTCATCGGCTGGAAGCATTCGGCACAAGTCTTTTGGAAGTTTCAGTATGGGAGCTCTTTTGTGAAAAACACCTTTGAAGAAGGCAGGTTTAAGCCTGCGGATCATGGAGATCCCGTTTGAGGGTGTGTTAAGCAGAATGTATGTGCAGCAAAAAAACACAGCACACTTGAGTGCAGAGCGTTGCAGAAAAACATGCTCTGAAAAAGGGTGGTACCGCGATTGAATCGTCCCTTGCGTTAAGCAGGGGACTTTCTTTTTGATTGCAGAAGAATAAAACAGGGAAGGAGTGTCACAATGGTTGATAAGATTAATGAAATTTTATCAGAAGTGAAGACTAAGATCGAACAGGCAGGAAGCGAGAGCGAGCTGCAAAGTGTCAAGGGAGCTTTTGTGGGCAAACAGGGTTCTCTGAGCATGATGATGAAAGAGCTCCCCAAGCTCGATGCATCTCTTCGTCCCCAGATGGGAAAAATGCTGAACCAGGCCAAGAACCAGGTTACAGAACTGATCGACAACAAGAGGATGGAACTGAAGCTGAAAGCTTCCGAAGTGTCTCCGGATTTTGACTGTTCCGTACCGGGCAATCTGCCTCTGGGCGGCGGCCTTCACCCCATCACACAGATGTGCTATGACCTCAATGATGCCTTCCGCTCCATGGGATTTGAGATTTTCCAGGAGGACGATATCACCAGTGAGCTGTATGCTTTTGACAAGCTCAATTTTCCCCAGAACCATCCCGCCAGAGAGAGTATGGATACCTACTGGCTGGAGGGACATGACAGCGGCAGCACCAACGAGAAGCTCTGCCTGCGTCCTCACCTGACCGGCGGCAGCGTCCGTTATATGCAGACACATAAGCCCCCTTATCGTTTCGTCTATCCCGGCCGCGTCTATCGAAATGAGACCACAGACGCGCACCATGAGAGAGCCTTCTTCCAGTATGAGGCCCTGATCGTGGACAAGGATATCACTTTTACTTCCGGCAAGGTCATGATCAAGAGCATCCTGAGCAAGGTCTTCGGCACCGATGTGCCCGTGAGGATGCGCTCCGGCTTCTTCCCCTTCGTGGAACCCGGATTTGAGATCGATATGCAGTGTCAGGTATGCGGCGGCAAGGGCTGCAGCGTCTGCAAGCATGTCGGCTGGATCGAAGTCATGCCCGGCGGTTCCCCTCATCCCAATGTACTGCGTGCTGCGGGACTGGATCCCGATGAGTACACAGGATTCTATGTAAATATCGGCCTGGACAGACTGGTCATGATGCGCTACGGTGTCGATGATGTCAGACTGTTCCACAGCGCGGACCTGCGCTTCCTGAGGCAGTTCAGATAATCGAATCGCTTAACGGCGACATGCATAGAGAAGTCTGTTTACGGGCTTCATGTATTCAAGACTCGCTCGCGGGTCTTGCGCGATGAAGAATAAAGAATAAAACTGCCAATGTTTGAATTCGGAATGAGAGGAAGAATACAGATATGAAATTATCATTATCCTGGATCAGGGACTATGTGGATCTCCCTGAGAATACAGATCTGAAAAAACTTGCCTATGACCTGACCATGGACACGGTCGAAGTCGAAGATGTGGAATATGTCGCTGAGCGCTTCCGCGATATGGTGGTTGGTGTGATCAAAGAGGTCCTGCCGCATCCCAACGCGGATAAGCTGCGTATCTGCAGAGTCGATATCGGTGTGGACGAGATCAAGGAGATCGTCTGCGGAGGCATCAACCTGGAAGCAGGTATGCGTGTGGCGGTTGCCTGCCCCGGTGCGGAAGTTCGCTGGCACGGCGAGGGTGAACCTGTCAAGATCAAAAACAGCAAGCTTCGCGGCGTTGCTTCCTACGGTATGATCTGCGCGTCCGATGAGATCGGCCTGGGCGACCTTTTCCCGGCCTCACAGGAAGCGGAGATCCTGGATCTGTCTGCTTTTGATGTGCCCGCAGGTACTACCCTGGCGGATGCTCTGGATATGAACGATGTTCTCCTGGAGATCGACAATAAGTCTATGACCAACCGTCCTGACCTCTGGGGCCACTATGGTATCGCGCGCGAGATCGCGGCGCTCTACAATCTGAACCTGAAGAAGATCGAGCCATTCGAAGCAGATGCAGCGTCCGATTTCAAGGTGGAGATCGAAGATCCCGACCGCTGCCCCCGGTATATCGGCGTTGAAATCGAGGGTGTCGGCGTAAAGCCTTCTCCTTATCAGATGCAGAACCGGATCTGGAAGGTCGGCATGCGTCCCATCAACGCGCTTGTAGATATCACAAACTACGTCATGCTGGCCACCGGCAATCCGACCCACGCATTTGACGCAGACAATATTTCCGACCATATTGTTGTCCGCCTCGCAAAAGAAGGCGAAAAACTGCAGCTTCTGAACGAGAAGGACCTGGAACTGACTACGGACGATCTGGTGATCACTGACTCCGAGGGCCCTGTTGCCCTGGCTGGTGTCATGGGCGGCGCCAAGGATTCCATCCTTCCCAAGACAGAGCGCGTCATCCTTGAGGTCGCCAACTTTGAGGCTGCCGGCATCCGCAGGACTGCGCTTCGCTATGACAACCGTACCGAAGCTTCCGCCAGATATGAGAAGGCAGTTGATCCCGAGAGATGCGACCAGGCTCTTGCGCTTTCCATGGAGTTCTTCAAGGAACTCTATCCTGAGATGAAGGTAAGCGGTTACTGCGACAAATATGTCAAGAAGCTCAAGAGAGCAGAGATCGATGTCAGCCTGACCTGGCTCGAGAAGAGACTGGGCAAGCATCTGACCAATGAAGTGATCCGGAACAAGCTGGAGATCCTTGGTTTTGACGTACAGATCGACGGCGACAATATGCATGTCATTGCTCCCACATGGCGCTCCACCGGTGATATTTCCATCAAGGACGACGTGATGGAAGAAGTCGCCAGAATGTACGGCTATGACAACTTTGAGGCAACTTCCTTTACCACTACATTTGAGGGCGCAATCAACCAGAAGGACCAGGATCTGATCCGCAATATCAAAGAGTACCTCGCAATCCGCTGCGGCATGCAGGAGGTATATACCTATCCCTGGATGAACGACGTGTTTGTCAATGCAGTGCTGCAGAATACCGATGGCGTGCTGCGTCTCTCCACGCCTCCGGCACCCGACCTCAGCTATATCCGCTCCTCTCTGCTGCCCAACCTCTGTGAGGCAGTGGTCAAGAACGAGCGCTATTTCAATGATTTCGCAATTTTTGAAGAGGCACAGGTCTTCTTTGACAGAAATTATACGTCTCCCTATGATCCGACAGAGTCTCTGCCCGAGCAGAAGAGACATATCGCAGCGGCCTTCGCCAGCAGCGTGAAGAAAATCGATGAACTCTTCCGCGATGCAAAAGGCGTTCTGGAGTACATGCCCCGCTATACGCACATGGCCGGTTTCACATTCCGGAAAGAAGAGAAGCCTGTCTGGGCAGACAACGTGGTCTGGCTCAATATCTACCTCGGAGAAGAAAAGATCGGTGATATGGGCCTTGTAGCCAAGAAAGTCTCCATGGAATGCGGTGTCAAGAACCTCTCTGTCATGCTCTTTGAGATTGATGCAACAAAACTTCAGCCGCTCAAGTCCAGGACCAACCGCTTCGAGCACCTGGCTGAGTACCCGGAGATCGATTACGACATTTCCATGCTCTTCGATGCCGATACAATCTGGAAAGATATGTACGATGTCATCATGGGCAAGAAGAAAGCTTCCGCTCTGATCAAGAAAGCAAGCTTTGTCGACGAGTATCGCGGAAAACAGATTCCGGAAGGAAAGAAGTCCGTTACGATCCGTCTCACCATCGGATCCAACGAAAAGACACTTACCTCTCAGGAAATTGAAAAGGCTGCTGACCAGGCGATCAAGAAGCTCTCCAAGGCGGAGATAGATGCCAGGATCAAGGATGCTCTTAGGATGATGAGGATAGAGGAGTACATAGACCGCTATCCTAATGAGCTCTCCGGAGGACAGCAGCAGCGTGTTGCTATCGCAAGAGCCGTGGCTTCCAACCCTAAGCTTCTGCTTTTGGATGAGCCTTTGTCCAACCTGGACGCAAGACTGAGAGTGGACATGAGGTCCGAGCTGCAGCGCATACATAAGGAGCTCGGCACCACGATCATTTACGTAACTCACGACCAGATAGAGGCCATGACCATGTCCACCAAGATAGCGCTGTTTAAGGCTGGCGAGATCAGCCAGGTGGCGGCGCCCATGGATCTGTACATGAACCCCATAGACCTTCAGGCCGCGGATTTCATAGGCAATCCAAGGATCAACTTCCTAAACGGCAAGGCCCGCAGGGAAGGCAGCAAGCTCTACGTCAGCTGCGAACTGGACAACTACGTGTTCGATGAGGCCGATTTTACAGGCGAGACCATACCGGAAGGCGAGTTCGACTGCGTGGCTGCAATAAGGCCGGAGCAGATCCATATCGACAACGAGCCTGGCAATGGCCGCATACCTGTACAGGTCTACGCGAACCAGCCGGCAGGTTCTGAAACTCTGGTATCCCTTAAGAAAGGCGAGAGCCACTTCCTCTCCAAGCAGATAGGGCTGGCGCACTACAAGCTGGATCAGGAGGTATATGTAACTGTCGATCCGAACAAGGTAAATGTTTATAATGCGGAATCCACGCGACTTATAAAGCGCGCCCGCTGATTATAAATGACAGTAAGCAAACAAAAGCAATAGCATTTTCATGAAAGGAGAATTAGGTCATGAAGATTCGCAGAGTATTGGCACTGTTGCTGGCACTGTGTATGGTCATTGGTCTTGCCGCCTGCGGCGGACAGTCCAACAACAGCGGAAACAACAATAATGTCCAGCCTGACCCCGGAAAGGATGACTCCAAGTATTTTGGTCCCATCTACAATGAGTGGAGCGAAATGACAGACGAGCAGCTTTACGAAAAGGCTAAGGAAGAGCTCAAGGACGGAAGCGTTATCAACATCTACGCTACATCCTCCAAGATGCTCAAGAACAAGGACACGTTCGAGGAAGCATTCCCCGGTCTTAAGGTAGAGATCATGGATCTCGACAATGACGAAGTCCTCCAGAAATGCGTACAGGAAGCCAGAGCCGGCAATGTGCTGGGCGATGTTCTGCAAGTAAAGGACGTTAACGGTGACGTATTCTACCAATACTACGAGGAAGGAATAATCACCCCGTTCTATCCCAAGGATATCTGCGCGCACATCAACAAGGATCTGCTCAAGTATGGCTATCCTCTTTATGCATCCCAGTCCTTCTGGTATTACAACACCGAGGCTTTCCCTGACGGACAGCCTATAAGCAGCTGGTGGCAGCTGATCGAAAAGGATGCTGACGGAAAGCAGAAGTACAGACTGTTTACCAAGGAGATAGGATCCGAGACCGCATACCTCTCCATCTTCGCAAGCTTCATTGCCAACTCCGATAAGTTGGCAGCCGACTACAAGGCTGTATACGGCAAGGATCTTGAGTACACCTATGACGCAAGCAAGTTCAGCTTCGCTGTGCCCGAGAAGAACGCAGGTGTCGAGTACCTGTGGAGATTCTCCCAGATGAAGTTGGTATTCATCGGCGACGGCGACGAGCTCGTAGCTGCTGTAAACAACTCCACCAAGGACGATCCGGCATTCGCTCTTGCTTCCGCAGGAAAGATCACCAACCGCGATGACTCCGGTTACAAGATCGGATGGATAGTTCTCAACCCGTACAACGGTCTGCAGAATCTTGAGTACATGTACCTTGTAAACAATTGCAAGCACCCGGCAGGCGCGCGTCTGTTCATCAGATTCACTACAGGCGGAGCTGACGGCAACAGCGGCGGATTCAAACCGTTCCAAAAGGAAGGCAACTGGCCGGTACGCGATGACGTCAAGGACAAGAAGAACGATATGACCCTTAAGGAGCTCAACGCTCTTGAGCCGGATCTGAAGGCTATATACGAACTCTTCCTGGATACTCAGGATATGTGGAACTACTGGCTCGATCTCAGCCCGAACAAGGCCAAGTAAGGCAGTTCAAAAGAAGAGTATTGCCGCGGCGCGGATAGCAAGTACCGTTCCGCGGCAATTTCTGAAAGAGGGCACAGCATGGGCAGACAGGAAAACGGGCTGGACCGCTTCGATCAGGAGCGCCGGCGCAAGGAAAGACAGCAAAAAAGCGAGGAAAGAAGCAGGAAATTCTGGAGCACCTTTCTTTTTACGGAGAATGGGCGCCCCAAGAGTGGTTTTCTTGTTTACACTTTCTGCCTTGCGATCGTGTTCTTTGCCCTGCATTATCTTTCTTTTGCCCTGATAGTAGACTGGCTCCATCCGGTAACGGAAGGGCTTTCTGTAACGTTTGGCAACTTTATAGGCTCTGTGGCGTGCAGCATTCCTTCGCTTTTGGCCGGGTGGCTGCTTCACCGGTGGCTTGATGACAAGCGGCTGATGCTGGGAACATACATCTGGCTGGCGCTGCTGGCTGCAGCTTCGGTCATCGTCATGGCGATCACGCTGAAAGGAACGGGAGCTATGCCTGAGTTCTTAAAGTTCTTTGTGTGGTTTGCCGCGCTGCCCCTGGCTCTTGGGCTGGCTTTGTTCTACTACCTTTATAAGAGAGATACGAGAGGAGTATGAGATGATCAGTGCTGTAATGTTCGATATGGGTGGCACGCTTGAGGATATATTTGTTGACAGCGAGTCCGAATGGGCTGCGATCGACAAGCTAAGCGACATGTTCAAAGAGGCCGGCCTTGATCCAAATGTGGACAGGGAAGAACTCAAGAGAATAGTAGATAAAGGCTGGAAGGATTACGGCTGTTACCGTGACGCAAGCGATGTGGAGCTTAAACCAGTCTCTATCTGGAGCGATTATATACTCAAAAGCTTCGGTTTTGCGCCTGAGAAGCTTGCTCCTCTCTGCGAGCCTATTGCGCACATGTGGGAAGTTACGCACTATCACCGCGCTTTAAGGCCGCGCGTTGCGGAAATGCTCAAGGGGCTCAGCGACCTTGGCTTAAAACTTGGCATCATAAGCAATACAGCTGCGCTGTATCAGGTGTTCGACAGTCTTGAAGAGTATGGCATCAGAGATTATTTCGAGGATGTTACGCTGTCGTCGGTGACTGGGATAAGAAAGCCGTGTCCGGATATATTTTATGTATCCACGCATCAGCTTAAAGTAAGACCCGGTGACTGCGTTTACGTAGGAGACACCGTGTCCAGGGATATCATCGGCTCCAAGAGGGCCGGATTTGCCTGCGCGATACAAATAAGTTCAAAACTGACCTGCGAAAAGGACTGCGGAGTTGTCCGCGAGTTCGAGCCGGATCATGTGATAAGCGATATCTACGATGTGTACCCGATAGTGCGGGAGCTCGTAGGAAAACAAAACTGAATAGCGTCAGATGTGCCTGCAGGACGCTCTTTCGATGAGGGCAGGGGAAATGATCCTGTGGGAGTAGCCGGAAAGTTCGTTGGTTATCTTGTCCAGAAGGGTATCAACGGCAACGGAAGCCAGAAGCTTCTTGGGCTGCTCTATGGTAGTCAGATCTATGCGGGGAAGACCGCTGTCTCTGATATTATCGAAGCCCAGAAGAGAGATATCATCCGGGATCCTGATACCGAGCTCTTCTGCGGCCTGCATTATGCCAAGCGCGTTGGTGTCTGTGGCGGCAAATATGGCCGTGTAGCTGCGTTCCTGGCCGAAAAGCTGCAGAGCCTGCTGATAGCCGTACTTGATGGTGGTTGCGGAGAACATGTTGTTGCAGTACTGCTCTCTGAGGCCGTGCTGCTGGCAGAAATCCGCGTAGCCTTCCGCCCTGAGCTGGTGAGTGGTGCTGCCGCGCCTGCGTCCGAAGTAGAGTATATCCCTGTGGCCCAGGTCGTAGAGGTATTTCATGCCGAGCTGAGCTCCGCGGAAATTGTCCACGGATACGTAGCTTTCCGGAGCTTCGCGGAGGTTATCCCCAACGAAGACTGTGGGTATGCGGTTTAGGTAGGGCTGCAGCAGGGTGTAGCTGTCCGCCATTGCGGGGAGCAGAAGGATGCCGTCCACCTGGCGTCCTATCATAAGCTCGAATTGTTCGCGCTCCTGCTGGGGATCGCCGGAGGAACTGCAGAGTATGATGTTGTAGCCGCGGGCCCTTGCCTGGCGGTCTATGTGGTAGGCCATCTCGGACATGAACGGGTTGTTGATGCTGGGAAGGACCAGGCCGAGGAGTTTGGTGCTCTTCATGACCATGGATCTTGCTACAGTGTTGGCGGTGTAGTTCATATCCTTGCACAGCTGTACTACGCGGCGGCGGGTCTCCTCGCTGATCTCAGGGCTTCCGGAGAGGGCTCTGGATACTGTGGAGTAAGATACTCCTGCGGCTTTGGCAACATCTTTGATGGTAACGCTTTTCATTTGCTGATCTCCCGGCGAAAATTTTCGGTAAGTTTATGCAAATAGTTTAAATCATTATCTGCAAAAAAGCAATAGATAAGAAACAATAGTAACTAAAGTGATATCAACAGAAGAGAGCTTATTTAGCACTTTTATAAAAATGACTTTAAACGGTAATTTTTGACATCAGAAAAGCGGATAATTATTGATACTATACGCAAACGTTTTAACAGCTTCGGAACCTGTTTCGAAGCTGCGGTAGAGATTATGGAAAGGAGAGTATGGTTTTATGATCAAAGCGGTGTTGTTCGACCTTGGAGGAACGCTGCACCGCGGCACAGTGCCGCCAGGACGCGGCCTGTGGTTCGCGGAGCGCATAATCGGCAGACTTTCCGATTACGGCATAGTTCTTCCTGTTAGTGCGGAAGAGCTGGCAGAGACTCTTCCTGTGAACGCGGAAGAGTACAAAGCATATTCAGAGAAGACTCTGAGAGAGCTGCCGCCGGATGAGATATGGAGCAGCTTCTATCTAAAGGGCCTGGGCGTAAGCCGGCAGCAGCTGGAGCCTATGGCAGAGGAACTGAGCTTCCTTTACGACTACGAAAGACCAATGATAATGCGCAGGCCGGGGCTTGTCTCCACTATGCGTGAGCTGTCCTCGATGGGGCTTAAGCTTGGAATAATAAGCAATATAATATCGCGCTCGGTGGTGCCGCATTTCATGCAGGAATACGGCATAGCGGATATGATGGACTGCGTGCTGACATCTTCAGCTACAGGCATAAGAAAACCCTCTGCGCAGATCTTCAGAATGGCTGAAGAGCAGCTGGGACTTGAGCCAGAAGAGCTCTGCTACGTGGGCGATACCATATCCCGCGACGTGATAGGGACAAGGAACGCAGGCTGGAAGCTTATGATAAGGATAAGCGAGCCCAACACGGCCAACAGGGACGTGGGGCTGGAAAACTGCGGATACGAACCTGATTACAAGATCTCTGAACTGACAGAGATCCCTGAAATAATCAAAAAGGAAAACGCTTGCAATGGAGGACGAAACAATGACTAAGATTATCGATACCGTATTTTTCGATGTAGGTGCAACTCTCCGCTACGTTGTGGAGGACAAGGAGTTTGCGGCCGCCGCAGAGCGTGACCTTATGGAACTTGTGGGCGCAAAGGAGGACCACGATACCTTCTTTGCAAAGCTGACGGCAAACTGGAACAAATACCGCAAGTGGGCCAAGACAGAGCTTCTGGACGTTTCCGAGATGGAGCTCTGGCTGCAGTACCTGCTCCCTGATTACCCGGCGGAAAAGGTGGCTCCTAACGCAGCCCGCCTTACACGCCTTTGGAGAGATCACGACGGCAGGCGTGTGGTGCACGACGGAACGCTTGAGACGCTGAGAGAGCTTCAGCGCCGCGGATATAAACTTGGGATCATAGCAAACACGGTAACGGAGACAGAGATCCCCGACTGGATGTGCAGGGACGGAGTCGCGGACTGCTTCAAGACAGTCATCCTCTCCTCCAAGGTGCGGCTCCGTAAGCCTGATCCTGCCATCTACCTGCTTGCAGCCCGCTGCATAGGCTCAGATCCGACGTGCTGCGCCTACGTGGGAGATAATCCTGTAAGAGACGTAGAGGGTGCAAAGGACGCGGGCTTTGGCGCTATGGTGCTGTTCGAGGACGCCGGTACGGCAGACCGCGAGGGCAAGGCTCCTACAGTGCTGCCGGATTACAGGATAAAGTCCATACCCGAGCTTTTGGATCTTTTCCCGCCTATTGAAGGAAGGTAATACCATGGCAGAGATTAAAGGTGTGTTTTTCGATCTGGGTGGGACTTTGCGCATAAGCTACGAGCTTCCTTCCCACCAGGAAAAGGCCAAGAAGCGCATGGCGGAGCTTGCAGGCTATGCCGATGCCGACGCCTTCCTGAATATGATAGAGGAACGCTATGTTCCCTACAGGGACTGGGCTCTTCCCGAGTGCAAAGAGAGCAGCGATTTTGAGCTGTGGAACAAATGGCTCCTGCCGGAGTATCCCGCGGACCAGATGGAGAAGATCTGCCACGAGCTGACCTACCAGTACAGGCAGGTAAAGGGCTTCCGCTGCATGGTGGAAGGCGGCAGAGAGGTCATCAAGGCATTGCACGCCAGGGGATACAAGCTAGGAATAATCTCCAACCTTATCGGAGAAACTGAGATACCTGACTGGCTTAAAGAGGACAGGCTGGAGGACTACTTCGATGCCCTGGTGCTGTCTCCGGTATGCGGTATCAGAAAGCCGGATCCTAAAGCCTACCTGCTGGCATGCGAGCAGCTTGGTTTAAAGCCGGAAGAGTGCGCCTCCGTTGCGGACAACCTCAACAGGGATATTACCGGAGCCATAGCCGCAGGCATTGGGGCCAATATACTCTTTACTAGCGAGAAAAAGCTTGCAAAGAGCGTTATTACAGATGCCAACAGGCCCGACTACATAGTTTACAGATTTGTGGATATACTTGACATTCCAATACTCGGAGGTGTCAGATGAAGAACATAGACACATTGTTCATAGACCTTGGAGATACTTTCAGGGTCATCAGAAAAGACGAGGCCTACCAGAAGGAAGCCATGGCGGTAATAACACGCTGCCTGGGTGAGGACAGGGATCCGGAGGAGTTCTATCATAACGTGATAGAGCCCCGCTACGACAAGTACCGCGAGTGGGCGCTGCATTTTTACTGCGAGGCACCTGTTGACGTGCTGTGGACAAGATGGCTGGCTTACGACTACCCCCGCGGGCGGGTGCTTGAGCATGCCGCGGAGATGACCTACGCCTATCGCAAGACAAAGGGCGAGCGTGTCGTGACGGACGGAGGCGTAGAGACCGTAAAGGAGCTCTATAAGAGGGGCTATACTCTTGCCATCGTCAGCGATCTTGTAGGTACCCAAGAGGTGGACGAGTGGCTGGATAAGGACCAGCTGAGGCCATATTTCAAGAGCGTGCAGCAGTCCTCTGTTTGCCTTATCAGAAAGCCGCACCCGGCTATCTACTACTACGCGCTGGCAGAGACCGGTTCCGATCCGGCTCGCACCTGCTACGTACGAGACAACCTGAACAGGTCTTGGCATGACCATAGGCGTGCAGTATCCGGGCAAAAAGCCCCAGGCAGTTACCGAGGAGAACAAGCCCGATCTGTTCATAGATCACTTTGCGAAGCTGCTGGATATATTCCAGCCTATCAAATAAGGAGGCATTGAATGAGCAAGTTCTATGGTGGAGAAGCGCTGGCGCAGGCCGTTGAAAGAGCGTATGCAAGCGGTCAGACCGATTATTCGCTGGAGCCTCTTGTACTTGAAGACGAGAACGGAAAAGCTGTAGGAAAGATAAAGGACGGGGATCATGTTATCTTCTGCTGCCGCAGAGGCGAAAGGGAGATAGAGCTCACCGAGGCTTTTACGGATCCTGCTTTTAAGCATTTTCCAAGGGAATACATGAAAAATCTTGAGTTCGTGATCATGACCATGTATCACGAGAAGTTCAAGGACCTTCCTATCGCTTTCGCGCCGGAAAGGGTGCAAAGACCTCTCGCCCAGGTGATATCCGAGGCAGGGCTCAGGCAGTTCCACTGCTCCGAGTCGGAGAAGTTTGCCCACGTGACATTCTTCTTCAACGGCGGCTACAACCAGCCGTTCCCCGGAGAAAAGGATGTGTGCATACCGTCTCCTAAGGGTATACCCTTTGATCAGAAACCGGAACTCAGCCTTCCAGCGGTGGCGGAGAAGGTAAAAGAAGCTGCGGACGAGGGCTACGACTTTATAGTCACCAACTTCGCCAACGGCGACGTTATCGGACACACCCAGAACACCCAGGCAAAGCTTGTTGCGGCGTCTGTAATAAGCAAATACGTGGATGAGGTGGCCCATTACGCGAAGGACAAGGGCTACATAGTTGCTGTTACGGCTGACCATGGCAACATTGAAGCGCTTTATACCAAGGACGGAAAGCCTCACGGGGCGCACACCACTAATCTGGTGCCTTTTATCATCCTCGATCCTTTGGGCAGGGAGATAAAGCTGCGCGACGGAAGGCTCGGAGACGTTGCTCCGACAGTCCTTGACATACTCGGCCTCAAGAAGCCGGAAGCGATGAGCGGAAGCAGCCTGCTAGAGACGGAATGCCTCAAAGGCAATAAGATGATGCTCATCATACTGGACGGCTGGGGCTTTGGTACCCACGATGAAGGCGACGGCATATTTATGGCAGATACTCCGGGTTGGGATGCGCTGCTTGCTGATTATCCAAACAGTAAGCTGCGCGCGTCCGGAGAAGACGTGGGCCTTAAGGACGGCAAGACAGGAAACTCCGAAGCCGGTCACAACAACCTCGGCGCGGGGCGCATAGTAGCCCAGGACGATGTCCGCATGGACAGCGCCATTAAGGATGGGTCGTTTAAGACTAATCCGGTATTCCTGCACGCTGTGGAAGGCGCCAGGAAGGACGGCAGCGCTCTGCACCTGCTGGCTTATCTGACCGAAAAGTCCAGCCACGGGTGCATAGATTACCCGCTTATGATAACCGAGATGGCCGAAGGTGTGGATAATGTGTACCTGCACATCATATTCGACGGCAGGAGCACAGAGCCCGGAAGCGCTCCGGCTATGCTCAGGGATCTTGACAAAAAGCTGGAGTCCATAGGGCGCGGCGTGGTAGTGGACGGCATAGGCAGAGGCATAGCATTAGACCGCGACGGCAACTACGCCAAGATAGAAAAAGCTTACCGGGAAATGGTATACGGAGACGGTACAAGGTACAGGTAAAGACATGAGCCTTTGGAACAGGTTTTTGGCAGGCTTTGATACTGCAATGGTAATCGAGATGCTGCTCAGGATAGTGATAGCTGCTGTCCTGGGCGGCATAGTGGGAATTGAGCGGTCAAGACGCTTTAAGGACGCCGGCGTGCGCACGCACAGTATGGTGGCCTGTTCCGCTGCGCTTATGATGATGATATCCAAGTACGGTTTCCTGGACCTTCTGGGCAGGAACGGCATAGGCAACAGCGATCCCGGAAGGATAGCGGCAGGCATAGTCACAGGCATCAGCTTTCTGGGAGCCGGTATAATCTACAGGGATTCCCAGAGGCATTCTATCAAGGGCCTGACCACAGCAGCCGGAATCTGGTGCGTTGCGGGAATAGGAATGGCTGCCGGTTCGGGGATGTACTTCCTGGCAGTATTTGCTACTGTTTTCGTGGTGCTGCTTCAGTTCGTTATGCATCGCTACACCATAGGGCGCGACAAATACACAGGGGCCAGGGTGGAGATCGCTGTAAAAGACGATCCGGCTGCGGTGGAAAAGCTGGGAGAACTATTCAGGAAATGGGGCATACTGATAGAGGACTCCGATATCGAGCGGTCCGAAGGCTGCCTGGTCTATACCATGGATATAAAAATGGAGTCCACGCAGATCAAAGATGAGATCAGCAGAAGCATAGCTTCGTTCCCGGAGATGATATACGTTAAGTTTATGGGGCAGTAATGAAAGAATATGATATTTTGATACTGGGGCCGGCGGCTCTGGATGTGAATATAGATTATACAGGCGCGGAGGACCGCAGCGTAGGCGGTGCTGTAACATACAGCGTACCTGCTGCCAGGGCTGCAGGAGCAAAGGTATTTGCCGCGGTGAAGGCTTCCGAAAACGATGCCTTCGTGCTGGACAGCATAACGGCTCCTGCAGAGGATAAGGCTATACTGCCTTCTTCCGCAACGACACTGATGCGCAACGAGTATTTTACGGCGGACAGAGAGAGGCGCAATTCATCCTGCGCAGCCCAGTCGGATCCCATCTATCCGGAAGAACTTCCCGAGGATATAGACTTTACCATCTGCCATCTGGCGGGACTTTTGTACGGGGACTTTCCGCCGCAGCTGCTGGAGCATCTGCGCGGCAAATGCCTTATAGCGGCAGATGTGCAAGGCTTTTTGCGCTGCCGCGAAAACGGTGCCCTGGTCTTCCATGACTGGCCCGATAAGCTTAAATACCTTCCTTACATAGACTTCCTTAAGACCGATGCTCTGGAGGCCGAGATACTCACCGGCCTTACTGACAGGAGGCAGGCTGCAAGGCAGCTTTACGAGTGGGGCGCAAAGGAAATACTGATATCCCACAATTCAGAGATGCTGGTCTACGACGGAAAAGAGTATTACACCTGCCCGGTAAAAGCCAGAAATCTGTCCGGCCGCACCGGAAGGGGCGATACCACAACAGGAGCCTACCTTGGAAAACGCATCACCGGAAGCTCTCCTAAACATGCTCTGCTCTACGCAACAGCCTGTGTGTCCCTTAAGATGGAGACTCCCGGGGTGTTCAGGGGCAGCGCCGCGGACGTGGAGAGCTACATAGAGCAGTTCTACGGAAAGCAGGATGATGCAAGATCCTCCATGCCGGAAAAATCCTGCGGGGCAGTGGTGTACAAAACGGAAGGCGGAAAGAGGCTCTACCTTATAGAGCACACCAAAACAGGCCACACATCCATCCCAAAAGGGCATGTAGAGCAGGATGAGGTGGAGGAGATAACGGCTCTTAGGGAGATCAAGGAGGAGACCTCGCTGGATGTGTACCTTGATACTGCTTTCCGTATCCCTGTTCACTACAGGACCCGCAAGGGTAAGATAAAGACTGTCGTATTCTTTACAGCAAGACCGAGAAGCGAAGAACTTGTCCCTCAGGAAACAGAGATCGAAAGTCTTGAATGGCTGCCCTACGAGGAAGCGCTTGCTGCGCTAGATATCCCTGCACACAGAAGGGCTCTGCAGATGGCAGAACAGCATCTTGCCGGCAAATGACTCAGATCTTTATGAGACCGAAGGCATCCGCTATGGAGCTTATCAGGATGACCGCCAGCAGAGCTATGGAAAGGTAGCGCAGCACGAAGCGGAACACCTTGCGGCGCCTGAACTTTGAGGAGATGCAGATCTCGTCCTCTATAGCCTTGATGCCTGTGGCCTTTAGTATCAGTATGCATATCGCAGCCGCGGAGATCGGCATCATCACGGAGTTGGTCAGGAAGTCGAAGAAACTCAGGATGTCCATGTTCAGCGGGGTAAAGCCTGCCCAGACGTTGAATCCAAGGCAGGAGAAGGTGCCCAGGACTATCATTATAACGCTTACCAGAGCGGCGCTTTTGGACCTGGACCAGCCGAGCTCGTCCTCAAATGTGGAGCAGGCGGTCTCCGCAAGGGAAACGGAGCTTGTGAGCGCGGCAAGCAGCACCAGTGTAAAGAACAGTATGCCTATCCAGGTGCCGCCCATGGAATCGAAGACCTTAGGCAGAGTAACGAACATCAGTGCCGGGCCTTTGTTGAGAGCGGCGCTGTCTCCTCCGGAGAATGCAAAGACAGCAGGGATCACCATCAGGCCGGCCAGCACGGCTATTACTGTGTCGAAGATCTCCACCTGAATGGTGGTGCTTTCTATATCTACGTCCTTTTTGGTGTAGGAACCGAAGGTTATGAGTATGCCCATGGCTATGGAAAGGGAGTAGAACATCTGCCCCAGCGCAGATACCACAGTCATTACAGAAAGGTTTTTAAAGTTAGGGATAAGGAAGTACTTTACGCCTTCCAGGGCGCCGGGCCTTGTTACGGAAAAGATGACTACGGCAACGGCAAGCAGGGCAAGCACAGGCATAAGGATCTTGGAGACTTTTTCTATGCCGTTCTGTACGCCGCCGAAGATTATAAGCATGGTCATGGCGGTGAATACCATAAAGCAAAGCTCCATGGTAATGGGGCTGCCCAGGAATTCTGAGAAGGTGGCCTCGTCTGCCATGATCTGGCTCTGGCCTATTATGTAGCCGTAGAGGTAGCGGCAGACCCAGCCTCCGATAACGGAGTAGTAGGGCACTATGAGTATTGGGATTATGGCGTTGAGCCAGCCGCCTGCGCGTATCAGCTTGTTTTGGGTAAGGGACGCGAAGGCGCTTACCGGGCTTTTCTGGGTCATGCGGCCTATGGCTGTTTCCGCCATTATCATGGTGTAGCCGAAGGTCATGGCAAGGATAAGGTAGACCAGAAGGAAGGCTCCGCCGCCGTATTTTGCGGCAAGGTAGGGGAACCTCCAGATATTGCCAAGGCCCACCGCCGAGCCTGCTGTTGCAAGAACGTATCCGAGCTTGCCGGAAAAGCCATGTCTTTCTTTCATGTTGAGCCTCCATAAAGAATATGACCTTATTTTAGCACTAATGCACAAAAAGTCACGAGTTATTTACAGCCGTCTAAAACATTTATTTAAAACGTTCCGGCTTGTTTGACCATGGAACAGCTCGGTGATATAATAAATGTTTGTATATGACAAGAATATTGCATTACATGGAGGTCAAGATGAAGATAGCAGTAACTTACGAAAACGGCCAGGTGTTCCAGCATTTCGGACACACCGAGCAGTTTAAGATATACGATGTGGAGGACGGAAAGGTAGTGTCTTCCAAGGTCATGGGTTCTGACGGCGCAGGCCACGAGGCGCTGGCGACTCTGCTGGAGAATAGGGCTATAGACGTTCTGATCTGCGGCGGCATAGGACCGGGAGCTGTTGCTGCTCTTGAGGACTGCGGCATAGAGCTTTGCGCAGGCGCAAGCGGAAACGCGGACGAGGCTGTTGAGGCTTACCTCAGGGGAGAGCTTGTAAACACCGGCGCTAACTGCGACCATCACGGAGAGCATCACCATGGTGATGGCCATGAATGCGGCCACGAGGGCGGACACTGCGGCCACCACGGACACGGCATCAGCGGAAAGAACGTCGGCAAGACCTGCCGTACCCACTACCGCGGAACCTTTAACGACGGCACCCAGTTCGATTCTTCCTATGACCGCGGAGAACCGCTTGAGTTCGTTTGCGGCGCAGGCCAGATGATAAAGGGCTTCGACGCTGCGGTTGCAGACATGGAAGTTGGCGAGATAAAGGAAGTCCACCTGATGCCCCACGAAGCCTACGGCGAGTCCGATCCTAACGCCATCATTACCGTTGAGATAGCGCAGATGGCAGGCGCTGAGTCCGTAAACGTAGGGGACCGCGTCTACCTTCAGAACATGTACGGCCAGCCCTTCCCGGCAGTTGTCGCTGCAAAGGACGAGACCACAGTCACCTTCGATGCTAACCACGAGATGGCAGGCAAAGAGCTGAACTTCACCATAGAGCTTGTAGAAGTAAAGTAGAAGGCGAAAAGTGTTTAACGAGCATGATATATTCAGGGACGCGTGCATGCTGCACGGCCCGCTGGCGCACCAGGGTTATGACTGGTGGTGGCATTCCTTTACGGCGCAGGATGCTGTAACAGGAGATGATAAACCTTTTTTCATAGAGTTTTTCGTATGCAATCCGGCACTTGGCGGAGCTGAGCCTGTTCTGGGGCAGCTTCCGGCAAACAAGGAGGCCGGGATAAAGCCGTCCTACCTTATGGTGAAGGCCGGCACCTGGGGCGAGGATCACTGCCAGCTCCACCGTTTCTTTGGCTGGGACGATGTGAAGCTTCGCGCGGAGGCGCCGTACAGCATCAAGGCTGCGGACTGCTACGCAAGTGAGAACGTGCTGAAGGGAAGCATAAGCATCTCTGCGGAGGATGCCGCGGCTCATCCTGAATGGATGTGCGACAGCGGCGAGCTTTCCTGGGAGCTTGTTATAGACAAACAGATAGCTTTTAACGTCGGTTACGGGGCAAGCGCTCCGCTCCGCGAGGCTGAGGCTTTTGCCATGTACTGGCATGCGGAGGGCATGAAGTCTGCATACAGCGGCAGGATCACTTACAATGGCAGGGAGTATACCGTGGAGCCGGAAAAGAGCTTCGGCTACGCGGACAAGAATTGGGGCAGGGACTTTACAAGCCCGTGGGTGTGGCTGTCGTCCAACTGCCTTACCAGCCGCATAAGCGGCAAGCGCCTTGAAAACAGCGTTTTCGACATAGGCGGAGGACGCCCGAAGGTCTATTTTGTGCCTTTGGACAGGAGGCTCCTTGGCGTGTTCTACTACGAGGGCAGGGAGTTTGATTTCAACTTCTCGCACTTCTGGCTCAATGTTAAGACCGAATTCAGCTTTGACGAGCGTGAGGACCGTGTGGTCTGGCATGTGCGCCAGGAGAATATACACTCTGTTATGGAAACAGAAGTCAGCTGCCTTAAAAAGGACATGCTGCTGGTGAATTACGAAGCTCCAGACGGCTCTAAAAAGCACAACAGGCTGTGGAACGGGGGCAACGGCACAGGGCGGATCAGGCTCTATGACAAGACGCCCGCCGGCCTGATGCTCGTGGACGATATAGATGCTACGCACATCGGCTGCGAATACGGCGAATACGACGAATAAACACAATAACATAGGGGACGGTTCTCTATGCGCTTTTCAGCATAGAGAACCGTCCCCTATGTTATTGTGTGTGTTGGTGAACTTGCGCTGCTTGCGGAGCAGGCGGGCAAGTGTTATAATCCCTTGTACATTACTGAAAAAAGGGGACTGGGCAAAGGCCCGGGCGTGGTATTGAATTGTTATTTAATGTATTAGGGGATATGTTTGGCTCTCCGGTATTATCCTATATCGATCCGGGCACCGGCAGCATGCTGTTTACGGTGCTTCTTAGCGTTATAGGAGCAGGGGCATACTCGGCAAGAGCTCTTTTCAACAAGATTAGGTCCGGCGGCATGCGGAAAAGCGCAGCCAAGGACCGCATTCCGCTTGTTGTTTTCTCGGACAACAAAAGGTACTGGAACGTTTTCGAACCTGTCTGCAGGGAGCTTGGAAAAAGGGGCAGGAAGGTGGTCTATATAACCGCCTCCCAGGACGACCCTGTGTTTTCCTGCGGCCTTGGCAACGTAACGGCGGAGTACCCCGGGGAGGGCAGCAAGCTCTTCTCCAGGCTCAACAACCTTAACGCGTCCGTGGTGCTCTCCACCACGCCGGGGTTGGATGTCTACCAGTGGAAACGCTCCCCGTACGTGGGCTGCTACGTGCACATTCCGCACGCGGCAAGCGAGCTGGTGCTCTACCGCATGTTCGGCCTGGACTACTACGATGCCGTAATGGTCTCCGGAGAGTATCAGGAGAAGGACCTTCGTGAGCTTGAAAAGCTCAGAAAGCAGCCGCCTAAGGAGTTTTGCTATGTTGGCATACCTTACATGGACGAAATGGCTGCAAGGCAGGCTGCGGCAGGGCCTGCTCGGGATCACGAGCGCACCGTTCTGCTTGCTCCGTCCTGGGGAAAGAGCGCCATTTTCAGCGTCTACGGAGGCCGCATAATAGACGAGCTTTTAAAGACCGGCTACCACGTTATAGTGCGCCCGCATCCGCAGTCTTTCACCTCGGAAAAAGAGTTAATAGAAAAGGTAATGACAGAGCATCCTGCATCGGAGCGCCTGGAATGGAACCGCGATGTGGATAATTTTGACGTGCTGCGCCGCAGCGATATCCTGATCTCCGACTTTTCCGGGGTAATATTCGATTTTACACTCATTTACGATAAACCCGTTATCTACACGGATCCCCGGATAGACCTTGCCCCTTACGATGCCTGGTGGCTGGGTCAGAGGGAACTTTGGACCCACACCGCGCTTCCGCGCCTTGGAAAGCGCCTTGATGAAAGCAACATGAAGGACATAAAGGCCGTTATAGATGAGTGTCTTTCCGATCCGAAGTACTCAGAAGGCCGCAGGCAGGTAAAGGCCGAGACCTGGGTGCACCCAGGGGAGGGAGCCGTGCGCGCGGCGGACTTTATAGAGGCTAAAATAGCCCAGGCAGAAGGAAAGGAGGGCGCAAAATGACTTTTGGCGGCATTTTGGACGCAATATTTATAAGCCCTCTTAAGCTGGTGTTCGAGATCATATTCCAGACAGCCTACGAGCTTATCCAGGACCCGGGCATATCCATAATATTCTTAAGCCTTGCTATGAACCTTCTGGTGCTGCCGCTCTACAAAAGGGCAGACCACATGCAGGAGCTTGCAAGGGATACCGAGGCCGCTCTGGCTCCCGGGATAAAGCACATCAAAAAGACTTTCTCCGGCAACGAGCGCTTTATGATGCTCCAGACCTACTACCGGCAGAACGATTACTCGCCGCTCAACGCGCTTAAGGGCTCTACCTCGCTTCTTCTGGAAATACCGTTCTTTATGGCGGCCTACCAGTTCCTGTCCAGGCTGGACATACTGCAGGGCGCAAGCCTTGGGCCTATAAAGGACCTTGGCGCTCCGGACGGCATGCTTGTTATAGGCGGCGTTGCACTGAACCTGCTGCCCATACTGATGACTCTGATCAATTTTGTGTCCAGCGCCATATATCTTAAGGGGTTCCCGCTAAAGACCAAGGTGCAGCTGTATGCGCTGGCTATTTTCTTCCTGGTGTTCCTGTACGATTCGCCCTCCGGGCTGGTCTTCTACTGGACGCTTAACAATGTGTTCTCGCTGGGCAAGAACATAGTTTACAAGATAGTCAGGGCTGTTAAAGCCAGGAACGCGGCCGGGGCAAAGGCAGAGAAGAGCCAGGCAAAAGCCAGCAAAAAGCGCATTGCGCCAGCTGCTTCAGAGCCGGACAGGCGCATCTTCATAGCGGCAGCGGTCTTCCTTACTGTATTTACAGGGCTACTGATCCCGTCCACCTACATTGCGTCCTCCCCGCAGGAGTTCATACCCGCAGGAACGGATTTCAGCCCCATCTGGTACATAGTCCGCACGTTCTGCCTTGCGGCTGGGCTGTTTCTGCTCTGGTTCAGTGTGTTCTACTGGCTGGCAAGCCAGCGCGGAAAGCGCATATTCGAGCGCATAATGTGGGTGCTCAGCGGCATAGCTGTGGCAGATTACATGTTCTTTGGCACCAAGCTTGGCATACTGTCTTCGGCCCTTAAGTACGAGGGCGGCATGATATTCTCCCGCTACGACAGGATACTGAACCCCATAGTTCTGATAATTCTTGGCGTTGTGATGGTGCTTGCGGCAATGAAGCTGCCAAAGCTGCCAAGGCCTGTTCTTGCTGTAGCGGCTGCGGCTATGGTGGTAATGTCCGGCATCAACATAGTTAATATCGGACGGTCTGTTTCCGGAGCTGCGCCGGCAGGGGATGTAAAAGGCCCGCACTTTGAGCTCAGCACGGAAGGCCGCAACGTTGTGGTCCTCTTCCTGGACCGCGCCATGGGCGAATACATGCCTTACCTGCTTGCGGAAAGGCCGGACCTTGCAAAGATCTACGACGGGTTCACCTTCTATAAAAACACCATTTCCTTCGGCGGCCACACCAATATGGGTGCACCGGCGCTTATGGGCGGCTACGAATACACCCCTGTGGAGCTGAACAGGAGGGACACAGAGCTGCTTAAGGACAAGCACAACGAGGCCCTTAAGGTAATGCCTGTCATGTTCCTTAAGAACGGCTTCAACGTTACCGTCTGCGATGCTCCGTATGCCAACTACGAATGGATACCGGACATGTCCATCTACGATGAATGGCCGGAGATAAATACCTACATAACCAAGGGCTATTTCGGAGACGCGGCAAGCAAGGAGCAGGTAATAGAGCGGAACTTCAGGAATTTCTTCTGCTTCTCTGTCATGAAGATACTGCCTTTGGAGCTGCAGCCTCTGCTCTACGACGGAGGGCACTACATGGCGGCAGGCTCCGCTGGTTACGGAGTTTTCCAGATGACCTTCGGCAAGTCCAACGCCCGCGGAATGAGCGAAGCCTTTATGGGATCCTACGCCGTGCTGGACAATCTGGACACTATGAGCTCTGTTAAGAGCAGCAAAGAGAACAATTTCGTCTTCCTTTACAATGATACGCCCCACGAGCCAATGCTTCTGCAGGAACCGGATTACAAGCCGTCCTTAAGCGTAGATAACGAGGAATTCGACAGCAAACACGCAGAAAGATTTACTGTTGACGGAAATACTATTAGAGTAAACTCCGCGGAACAGATGATGCATTATCAGACAAACATGTCTGTTCTGCTGAAAATAGGCGAGTGGCTGGACTATCTGAGGGCAAACGGTGTCTACGATAACACGAGGATCATAATCGTTTCCGACCACGGCTACTACCTGCACCAGGATGCGGATCTGCAGGTGTTCAGGAAGGGCCGCACCATAGACATAAGCAACTATTATCCGCTGTTTATGGTAAAGGATTTCGGCAGCACCGGCTTTACAGTGTCGGACGAATTTATGACCAACGCGGACACTCCTGTGCTGGCAGCCGAAGGGCTGATAAAAGACCCGGTCAATCCCTTTACCGGAAAGCCCCTGGACAGCTCGGAAAAGACTGCCCACGACCAGTTCGTTATAACCTCCCAGGACTGGGGCGTGGATACCAACAACGGAAACTGCTTTAAGCCTTCATCCTGGGCCGTGCTGACAAAGGACCTTAGGGACATGAAGGACTGGGAATTCATAGACGAAAAGATAGTGCTTAAAGAGCATAAAATGCCTTAAAAAAGATCCCGGAACCTCCGGGATCTTTTGATCTTTCTGGTGCTACAGGTTTTTGGCAAGGAAAAGGATCGTTTTTATTCATTGTTCCTCCTTGCTGAACAGTTGAAAATACTTGTATTATTATACTATATAATGCTATAATATCATTAATTAAAGCTTTTAACAAAATAGTCTTTGTTAGGTCACTCAAAATGAAAGAACACGTATTCGACCGCTTAAAGGATATGGAGATCCGGGCCGCAAAAGGCGAGAACAAATTCACCATGTCCCGCGGCAGCTTCAACTACAAAAAAGTCCTTAAAGAGAAGTGCCAGCTTAAGAAGATAGCCTACGACGATATCCCCGGCGGCTTCAGGATGGAATTTATGGATCCGCACTACGTGCTGCGCCTGGCTGTTACGGTGCTTAAGGACGAGACCGGTCTCATAACCGTAAGCTTCGATGATTCCGGCAGCAACGGCGGCTATAACCGCTTCTGGCTGCAGTTCGAAAACCCGCTTGGAGAGCAGATCTACGGCTGCGGCGAGACCTATTCCAAATTCGATCTCAAAGGGGAAGTGGTCCGCATCTTCGTGGCGGAGCATCAGAACGCAAACAGGATAGGCCGCAAGCTTATCCGTCAGACAATCTTCGGCAAGGCGGCAGCAAAGCCCGCGGCTTTCAGCAAGTACGAATCCTACTACGCACAGCCCACCTACGTTTCCAGCAAGAAGTACTTTATGCATGCTGATACAGATCAGTACGCAGAGTTCAACTTCTTTACCCCGGGGCTTACCGAGCTGTACTTCCAGGGCCTGCCCACGCTTTATTTCTACGAGGGCAAAAACTTCCCGAAGATATCCGAAAAGCTCTCATCCATGCTGGGAAGGCAGAGGGAGCTTCCTGACTGGGTCTACGACGGCGCCATACTTGCGGTGCAGCAGGGGCCGGACGTCATAAACGAAAAGATACAGAAGGCCCAGGGCGCCGGCGCCAGGGTCTGCGGCATCTGGTCCCAGGACTGGTGCGGCTGCAGGCGCACAGGCTTCGGCTACCAGGTAATGTGGAACTGGGAGCAGGACAGGGAGCTCTACCCGGAGCTTGAGGCTCACATAAAGAAGTGGAAAGAGCAGGGCATAAGGTTCCTTGGCTACATCAACCCCTTTATGGCTCTTGAAAAGGACCTCTACAAGGAAGCCTCCGCAAAGGGATACTGCGTAAAGGATAAGGACGGCAAGGACTACCTGGTGACCATCACCACCTTCCCGGCAGCCATGATAGACTTCACCAACCCCGAGGCCTACGAATGGTACAAGGGCGTCATAAAGAAGAACATGATAGGCATAGGCATGGGCGGCTGGATGGCCGATTTCGGCGAATACCTGCCCATGGACTGCGTGCTCTATAACGGCGAGAGCCCGGAGCTGTGGCACAACAGATGGCCAGCCATCTGGGCTAAGCTCAACAGGGAGGCCGTGGAGGAATGCGGCGTGCAGGACGATGTGTTCTTCTTTACAAGGGCCGGCCACACAGGCACCATAAAGGAATCCGCCATGATGTGGACCGGGGACCAGCACGTGGACTGGTCCGAGGACGACGGCATGCCTTCCGTAATACCGGCAACTCTGTCCCTTGCAATGAGCGGCTACGGCCTTACCCATTCGGACATTGGCGGCTACACCACCTTCCAGAAGATGAGGCGCAGCAAGGAGCTGCTTATGCGCTGGGAGGAGATGAACGCTTTCTCGCCCCTTATGAGGAGCCACGAAGGCAACCAGCCGGTAAACAACGTCCAGTTTGCAGACGACGCGGAGCTTCTTGCCCAGCTTGCAAGGACCACAAAGATGCACGCGGCATTAAAGCCC
>CADALS010000019.1:0-14992 GCA_902788795.1 uncultured Eubacteriales bacterium
GTTATAGGGGACGGTTCCCTTTCACATCCCCTATAACACAGGGGATGTGAAAGAGAACCGTCCCCTATAACGTGAAAGAGAACCGTCCCCGAAGTGCCGAAGTTCGCAAAACAAAACCGGGGCCATTGCGGCTCCGGTCTTTTGATGTTCAGTTGGTCCTGAACCAAGTCCCGCTCTAGTTTGCGTCTGCGTCGAACGGCAGAAGTGCAACTGTCCTTGCGCGCTTGATAGCAGTGGTGACTGCTCTCTGATGCATGGTGCAAGTACCGGTGATCCTTCTGGGAAGGATCTTACCTCTTTCGGTAATGTACTTTCTGAGAGTTTCAACGTCCTTGTAATCTACAGCAACAGTCTTGTCTGCGCAGAACTGGCAGACCTTCTTGCGGCTGTGACCGCTGAAGCTCCTCTTCTGTCTTGTTTCTCTTTCCATTTTAATGGATTCCTCCTGTTTAGACTTCCTTAGAAGGGAATATCATCGTCTGTGAGCTGGGAGAAACCTTCCGGGATAGCCGGGCCGCTGCTCTGCGAAGGCGCAGAACTGCCGTAGCCGGATCCGCCGGAGAAGCTTGCGCCGCTCTCGGATGAGCTGTTCCCTCTGTCCAAAAACTCTACACGGTCCGCAACGATATCTGTGGTGTAGACCTTGCGTCCGTCCTTTTCGTAGGATCCGGTCTGAATTCTGCCGGTTATGCCTACAAGACGGCCCTTGCCCATGTACTTTTCAACAAGCTCTGCGGTCTTGCCGAAGCATACGATGTTGATGAAATCTGCAGTCTGCTCTCCGTCCCTGCCGCGCTGGCGGTCTACTGCGATGGAGAATCTGGCAACTGCAGTCTGGGAAGCTCCGCCGTAACGGACTTCCGGATCTCTTGTAAGTCTTCCGATCAATGCTACCGAATTCATTTCCGTGCCTCTACTTTTCGTCCTTGGATACGATGATGTGTCTCATAACATTGTCCGAGATCCTCAGCCTTCTGTCCAGCTCCTTGGGAAGATCCGGTGTTGCAGTAAACTGCATGACTACGTAGTAGCCCTCGGTCTTCTTCTGGATAGGATAAGCAAGCTTCTTGAGGCCCCAGATGTCTGTTTCGGCGACCTCGCCGGATGCTGCGATGATACCCTTAACGGTTTCTACTACAGCGTCCTTCTTCTCGTCGTCTAAGACAGGATCGATAATGAACATCAGTTCGTACTTATTCATTTTTTCACCTCCCTGTGGTCTTTGATGGCCGCGGTCCTCCCCCGCGGCAGAGAGCAATTCTCATACGAATGCCCGATAATTATAACAACAAGTAATTGCGAATGCAAGAGCTTTTTGGTATACTTATTGGGTAGTTTTTTGTATACCGGAGGCGGACATGAAGATCGGTTTCGATTCTGAAAAATACCTGGAAGAACAATCGCGCTACATACTGGAGCGCATAGACAGCCACTGCTGCGATCGCCTGTACCTGGAGTTCGGCGGCAAGCTGGTCCAGGACAAGCACGCAAAGCGCGTCCTGCCCGGATTCGATGAAAACGCCAAGATCAAGCTCCTGGCCAGGATGAAGGAGCAGGCGGAGATCATAATCTGCATCTACGCGGGGGACATACTTACAAACAAGACCCGTCAGGACTTCGGGATCACCTACGATCTGGAAGTAATGAGGCTCATAGACATGTTCCGCAGCTGGGATCTTTCCGTAAACAGCGTTGTAATTACCCGCTACGAGGATCAGCCGGCGGTAAACGCCTTCATTACCAAGCTGGAGCGCCGCGGCATCAAGACCTACAAGCATTACTTCACCAAGGGCTACCCCACCGATGTGGACACCATAGTTTCCGAGGAAGGCTACGGCGCCAACCCTTATATAGAAGTAACAAAGCCTCTGGTGGTTGTGAACGCGCCCGGCCCCAACTCCGGCAAGCTGGCCACCTGCCTTTCCCAGCTCTACCACGAGAGCAAGCGCGGAGTAAAGGCCCGCTACGCCAAGTTCGAGACCTTCCCCATCTGGAGCCTGCCCTTAAAGCACCCGGTCAACATCGCCTACGAGGCCGCAACTGTGGACCTCAAGGACGTCAACATGATAGACAACTTCCACCTGGAGGCCTACGGCATCCCCGCTGTAAACTACAACAGGGATCTTGCCACCTTCCCGGTGCTCAAGCGCATTCTGGAGAAGATCTCCGGCGCCAACAGCGAATACCAGTCCCCCACGGACATGGGGGTCAACCGCGCAGGCTTTGCCATTGTGGACGACGCTGTCTGCCGTGAGGCTTCCATCCAGGAGATAATCCGCCGCTACATGATTGCGCGCGTGGATTTCAAGAAGGGCGTTATAGATGAGACCTGCCTAAGCCGCGCCAAGCTGCTTATGGACGAGGTCGGAGCCCAGCCCGAGGACCGCGTTGTGGTCAAGCCGGCCCTGGATTACGCGGAAAAGAAGCGCAGCCAGGACCCGGAAAGGTTCGAAAACGTTATTGCCATGGCGATCGAGCTTCCGGACGGCAGGATAATTACCGGCCGCAGCTCCGAGCTTATGGTTGCCGGCGCGTCCATGCTGCTGAACGCTGTAAAGGCGCTCTGCGGAATTCCGGACGAGATGCAGCTGGTATCGGACGATGTCCTGGAGACCATACAGCACCTCAAGCACGATGTTCTGGGCAAGCAGAACAGCTCCCTGAACGTGGAGGAAGTGCTCACCGCTCTTACCATCTCCTCCTCCGTCAACCCCATGGCCGGCATGGCTGTAAACAAGCTTACGGAGCTGAGGGACTGCAAGGCCCACTGCACAGCCATCCTCTCCGAGAGGGACGACCAGACCTTCCACGACCTTGGCATAGACGCCACCTGCGAGCCCGAATTCTCCACCAACAACCTCTACACCGGCTAGAAACGAGGTAGAAACGAGGGACGGTCCTCAATTCTCTTTTTGTCAAATATTTACAGCCCTTTGCTGATATGCAGAGGGCTCCTTTTTTGCTATAATAGTGTTAGCACCTGGGGACGGTTCTCTGGTGCCAAATTCACAATGCAGCGACGCTTCAACCGCAAAAGCCCTTGAAAGCGCTGAAAAACAACATGAACTGATTTTCAGTTGCAGGAGGATAGCAATGAACAGAGTAGACAGGATCAGGGCCATGGAGGCCAGGTTGGACAACGCAAACGCAGTAATATCAAAGGCAGAGGCCGCTATCGCCGATTATAATGCGGCGCTGGACGATATCCGCGCGCTGGCAGCCTACTACGCAGGCGAAGCCTGGATGAAGGACTTCGCGGCAGACGAAGCCGGCAAGCTCCCAGCAGAGCTCAAGCGCGGCGTGCTCTCCGAAGACGGCATCTTCGACATGCTCGAGGAAAACCGCAGCCTTCAGATAATGCTCTCCGAGACCCTCACAAAAGTCTTAAAGAAAGGCTCATTCTAAAACATGCAGTTTTATTTACTCAAAGAATCGCTGATGCCCTGCGCTTTCAGGGACGCACTTCCGGTCGAAGGCACGGCGGAATGCCAGTTCGTGGCCATAGTCACCCCGGAAGAATGGACGGAAAACCACGAGCTTTTCAAGATGGGCATAGAGCTTGACCCTGGCTTTGGCGGCATCCACAGCTCCAAAGCAGAGGTCAATTTCGACTCGCTTACCGGCAGCTTTATGATCCCGGACCGCGCCAACCTGCCGGACGGCAGCTTCAGCTTTGCCTTTGCTCTGGACGAAAAAGGCATAGTCCTGGTGGACGAAGGCACCAAAGCGGCCGAAATGACAGAAGCCATACGCTCCTCAAAGCGCTGGAAAAGGCCATGTCTGGAGCGCTTCCTCTACGATTTTCTGGAGGAGATCGTGGAAAAGGACCTGTCGCTTATGGAAAGCTTCGAAAAGGAACTGGACACCTTCGAGGACCAGATCCTGGAGGAAAAGGAGCACGTGGACCTGGCCCGCATCAACACCATTAGGAACTGTATGCGCCAGCTTCGCGTGCACTACGAGCAGCTGATAGACATGACCCAGGAGCTGGAGGAGAACGAAAACGGCTTCTTTAAGGAGAAAAACCTCAGCTATCTGCACCTGTTCATGAACCGCATTCTGCGCCTGCACGACACGGCGGCGTCCGTTTGGGACCACACCATGCAGGTGAGGGATCTCTACCACACTCAGCTGGAGGTCCGCCAGAACCGCATCATGACGCTGCTGACGGTAATTACTACTATATTTATGCCGCTGACGCTGATCGCGGGCTGGTACGGCATGAACTTCCGCCACATGCCCGAGCTCGAATGGACCTGGTCTTACCCGGCTGTGTTCCTGATCTGCCTGGTGATAGTGGTGGCCTGCCTGGTGTTCTTCAGGAAGAAAAAGTGGCTGTAGGAGAGTTGGCGTTGCCGCTGCAACGTTTGGAGTGTGCAAAAAGCGGTTTTGCACAGACTTTAGCAGCTGAGCCAAATGATACTTTGCAAGGCGCCTTCAGCCCTGTATAATATGCCCAGGGGAATTGCTTGTACATAAGAGCATGGACAAGCGGAGGGCATTATGAGAAAACTAGCTATGGTTTTATGCCTCGCCGTATTGGCGGGGCTTTTTGTTTGCTGCGCTGCCGGGTGTGGGCGTTCCGGGGGCAAGCCGGGCAGCAATGTGCTGGATGTGCAGGTGGGGCGCCCGGAGCTGCAGGAAGGCAGCGATGATGTGCAGCAAGGCGGACTGCCGGGGCGTAATGATGGCGCCGACGGCAACGGCGGCTCCCCTACTGTATCTTACGAGGACTACAGCGGCCAGGAGGATGCAGAGCTAAGGGGCTTTGCGCTGAAGGCGCCGGAGGAGCTGCTGATATCGGCTAAAATAAGCGGCATCCCGGGCAGTTACAAACTTAGTTACACCCACCCGGAAGTGCCGCAAAGCCTTCATTTTTCAGTATCTTTGAGGATCTACGAGGAGGGGTCAGAGGGAGATCTCCTGCGCGAAAGCTACGACAGCGACGGCGCCTGGATGGCAGACCCATCGGCCTATGATCCTCACGCGCGGACCGTGGAGATACCGCTGGCCATAAAGACCAGCCTTTCGGACAAGTACGTTTTGCTGAGCGCCAAATGCTTTGGAAGCAGTATTTCCACCTACAGCGCCGCAGCCATACACGATTACGACGGTACCATCAGCGGCGGCTTTGAGGGGGTCTTTGCATGGTCAAGGTAAGGCAGCGCGCACGCCGGAACCGGTGCCACGCAGGCCGGGCAAGGTCAATAATCCTAGCCGCGCTTTTGCTGTGCCTTATTTTGCCCTGCCCTGCTTTTGCGTACGAGTATTACGAGGACTACACGGAGATCATCGGCCGCACTCACAGCACCTACAGCATAGACCTGTGGCACTACAGCGGCGGCTACTGGATGGGTAGCGATTCCAACGGCCGGAGCATCAAGATAACGGACCGCCAGATGGATGCCGGCGGGCTTTACGGTGCCATTGGCCCCGGCTCCTACGCAAAATGGACGGCGGCCATCCCCGGGCAGGTTGCTGCAGAAATGCGTGCAGGAACAAGGGTCACAGCAAGCGTGGAAGGCCGCGCGGACCTTTACAGGGACTGCTTTTGCGAGCTTTCCGGCACGTCAGCGGTCATGATCTACGCCAAGCCCATCTTCAACATAGTGCAAGGCCTGACGCTCAATTCCTTTGTGCCCGGCATCTCGGTAACGATACCGCTGGTGCACAACACCTACGGGCGGAATCTTTACGCCATGTATGGCCACTTTAAGACCAATCTTACCGCAGTGGGGAGCTTTTCGCAGTACGCGCCCTGGCAGGTCCTGGGCAACGCCATGCACCCGTCCATGATCGCCCTGCCTACCGGGCAGCTGAAGGACGGCTACACGGTGCTGATAGGCGGCAGGCAGGTTGCGTCCGACGGCTGGTCTGTGGGCTTTTTTACGCTGCCAAGAGGCGGCGCTGTTGGGCTGCACTTCGATTTCCCGGTGACCCTTGTGTTTACCGCGGCAAGGACCCGCAAAGTCTGGGTCGATGACGAATTCTTCGACAGGAATATTGCAGATGCGGACCGCCCCGGCGGCGGTGGTCACGGCGGGAGCGGCACCGGCTGGACCGGAGGCGGCGGCAATGGCAGCTCCGACTGGCAAGGCGGCGACGGCAATGGCAGCCCCGGTTCCGGAGACTACGGAAGTCCATGGTCCGAAGACTACGGCAGCTCCGACCAATACAGCGGCTTCGATCCGCGCAGCCTCCGCATCCACAGGATATACTGAGCAGCGTCCCATCGGGCTTAAGCCCAGCACCTCAGCAACGCGGCTCTACTGCTGCACGGCAAACTAAAAAACCCTGCCACATAAGCAGGGTTTTAGCTTATCAGTTCGGCCGGTGATTGACGATCACGATTGCTTTCAGCGTCAACAGGGGATTGCTTGCTGTATGGGTTATTCCGGCCGACTTCTGCAAAGCAATAATGCCACATTTGCGGCACGGAGTCAACCATTATTTACCATTATTGTAAATGTCTGTGCAAAACCCGCTTTTGCACACGCTGCCGGCGGAAATCACGCGGCAAAGCACCTCACAACAGCCTCAGACCATCACCTGTTATCGTCCTGATACTTCCTGGAGATGGCCATCATGGCCTTGAAATACTCCTCCATATAGGGCACGAATTCCGGCGCAATATCCTTGGTGTGCTTTTCCAGGACCTTGGCCTCGCGGCCGGCGTCCAGCGTTGGGATGCCGTTCTGCCTTTTATACTCGCCTATTTTGGCTACGATCTGCATACGGCGGACGAAGTTCTCTTCCAGCACCTTGTCCACCTTATCCAGCTCCGCTCTGTATTCTTCCAAAGACATTTTGTCCACCTCTCCGTCACCAAAGAACCGTCCCCGAGTGCTGTTTGGCACCAAAGAACCGTCCCCGAGTGCTCTCCGGCACCAAAGAACCGTCCCCGAGTGCCATTATCCGGCACCAAAGAACCGTCCCCGAGTGCCATTACAGGAATATTGCCTGCATTATTTCTATAACTGCTATGCCGAGCACCCAGGAGCCGAAGACATCGCTGGGCCAGTGCACGCCAACGTATATGCGGGAGAGCCCCATCAGCACTATGTAGATGATCAGCAGCGCGCTCACCAGCTTGCGCTTTCCGTTGTCGCGGATATACGCCTCGGCCGGCTTGGGGTTCTTCCTGTAGCACGGCAGGGACGCGCCCTGGTGCTTATAATAGTACGCAAACAGCAGGATCAGCATGGTCCAGGCCACAAGGCTGGTAAGCGAGTGGCCGCTGGGGAAGCTGTAGCCGTCCTGGAACAGCAGATGCAGGGACACGTCCGGCCTTGGCCTCCTGAAAGAATACTTCAGAGCCTGGTAGATGCCCACGCAGGACAGGCAGGTAACGGACATCGGGATGCCGAAGCTGAAGCGCGTCTTGGGCACAAACACCAGGATAGCGCAGATGACGGTAGGCAGCGGCCAGTTGCCGCTGTAGGAAAACGGCACCGCAATAGTGGTGAGCCAATCTCTCCTTAAACTAAAAAAGAAGTTCTGGACGGCGTGGTCGAAGCCCTCCAGCCTGCCGCTCATCATCAGCCACGCAATAACCGCGAACGCGATGACCGAAACAGCAATTTTTATGATACGTTTTTTCTCAAACTTTCGTTCCATCAACTGAGCCTTTCTTGTAAAATCTTTTCAGATAGTATATCATATAATGTTGGAAATATAAACATCACGGAGGTGTCAATAATGAAGAAAAAACCGGTTCTAGTTGTTATGGCTGCAGGCATGGGAAGCCGCTACGGCGGGCTCAAGCAGATCGATCCGATCGGCCCCTGCGGAGAAATTATCATCGACTATTCGCTTTACGATGCCAAGGCTGCAGGCTTTGATACTGCCATCTGCATCATCAAGCATTCCATAGAGGACGATTTCAAGGCCATCATGGAGCGCGGCGCTGCAAAGCACATGAACATACTTTACGCTTATCAGGACATGGACGATATTCCCGAAGGCTTCTCCATTCCCGAAGGCCGCGAAAAGCCCTGGGGCACAGGCCACGCCATTCTGGCTGCAAGGGACCTGATCGATGCGCCCTTTGCTGTCATCAACGCGGACGACTACTATGGCAAGGACGTTTTCAAGGTAATGTACGATTATCTGTCCAACGCTGAGGACGGCGAGTACTACGACTACTGCATGGCCGGCTACCAGATCGAGAACACTCTTACCGAAAACGGCAGCGTTGCCCGCGGCGTCTGCGTAACCAAGGACGGCTACCTGGAGCACTTGGACGAGCGCACCAAGATCTGCTGGAAGGATGGCAAGATCCAGTTCACCGAAGACGACGGCGCTACCTGGGAGGAAGTTCCCGTAGGAACACCTGTTTCCATGAACTTCTTCGGCTTTACCCCTAGCATAATTACCGAGCTCAAGGCTAAGTTCCCCGCAGCTCTGGAGAACATACTCAAGACCAACCCGCTCAAGGGCGAGTTCTTTATTCCTATCGTTACCAGCGAGCTGGTTGCCGAGGGCAAGGCGCGCGTTAAGGTGCTGCCTGCTACCGACCGTTGGTACGGCGTTACCTACAAGGAAGACCGCCCGGTAGTTGTTGAGGCCATGAGGGCCAAGACCGAGGCCGGCGACTACCCCGCAGACCTCTGGCGTGACTGACCCTGCGATTGCCGAGTGCGCAGCACGAAAGCAGAGCAGTTGGGAAGTCCGCTGCCAGAGTTGCCTGAGAAGGCGAGCTTAGGCTAAGCCTGATCAGCTGCAACTTACGGCTGAAATACCAACCTTGTGATTGTCATCAAACTTTATGAACACAGAAAAATACTTAAAACTTTTATGCGAACAGACCGGCCCCACGGGCTTTGAGCGCCCGGGGGCCGAGCTTGCCGCAGAAGCCATAAAGCCCTTCGTGGACGAGGTCCGCGTGGACACCCTGGCAAGCGTCATAGCTGTCAGAAGGGCCGATCCGGAGGCCGCAAAAGCTGCAACTGAAACCCAGTGCGAGGGCAATTCCAACGCTTCCCAGGTTTCGGCTGATCGTCCGGCCATGCTGATAGCAGCCCACCTGGACGAGGTCGGACTCGTGGTAACAGGCCACGAAGACGGGTTCCTTTGCGTAGGCCCGATCGGCGGCGTGGACCAGCGAGTCTTCCCGGACAGGGATCTTTGCATACTCACAGACCCGCCCATCTTTGGCGTAATGTCCGTGCAGCCGCCCCACGTCCTTAAAGCCGAGGACATGTCAAAAGCCATAGACATGGACGAGCTCCGCGTGGACATAGGCATGACCCAGGAAGAGGCCGTGGCAGCCGTGCCCGTCGGCACCCCCATCACCTACAGAACAGAAGGCTTCCGCATAGGCAAGACCCGCTACGTATCCAAGACCCTGGACGACAGGGCCTGCTTTGCTGCGCTCATCAGGGCGGCGGAGCTGCTGAAGGACCGCAAGCTTCCCTGGGATGTCTACTTCGTGGGCAGCACCGGAGAGGAACGCGCAGAAGGCGGCGCCCCGGCTGCGGCTTTCGGCACCGGAGCAAAGGTCTGCCTGGCCATAGACGTTACTCAGGCATCCACCCCGGACGCCAACCCCAAGATCCACACCGGCATCGACAACCACGAACTCGGCGGCGGCCCGGTAATTACCGTTGGCCCCAACATCACCAAGCACGTTGGCAAGAGGCTCCGCGAGCTTGCCGAAAGGGACCGCATGCCTGTGCAGATCGCTGCAGCGCCCGGACGAACCGGAACGGACGCCTGGCACATGCACATCGTAAGGGAAGGCGTGGCTTCTGGCCTTATCAGCCTGCCCCTGCGCTACATGCACAGCCCCACCGAATGCGTGGACCTTGGAGACATTGAGCTCTGCGCCCAGCTTGTTGCGGCTTACGCCCTTGACCCGGGTCAGGACGTCCTGGACTGCCTGGCTGACTGCGAGCCGCTGCATCACGCAAAGAACGCGGAGGTGGAAAAATGCTGAAAACACTTGAAACACTCTGCGCCCTGCCCGGAGTTTCCGGCTCGGAAGAGGCGGTGCGCGGATATATAAAGGAAAGAGCCGTCAAGGCCGGCTGCACAGCGCGCACGGACCTGATGGGCAACCTGATTGTAGAAAAGAAGGCTGCCGGCGCCAAGGCCGGCAGCTCTGCGCCCACTAAGCTCCCGCACCTGATGCTCACCGCCCACATGGACGAGGTCGGCTTCATGGTCAAGGCCATAAACGACTCTGGCTACCTGCGCTTTGAGCCCGTTGGCGGCATAGACCCGCGCATTGCGTTCAACCGCAGGGTATGGGTCGGCGAAAACCGCGTGCCCGGCGTTACGGGCCTTAAGGCAGTCCACCTGACCCCGCTTGCTGAGCGCAGCAAGATCCCGGCCTGGGGCAACATGTACATAGACATAGGCGCCAGGGACAAGAAAGAGGCCGAAGCTGTTGTGAGCGTCGGAGACGTTGCTGTTTTCGACAGCGATTTTGTGCGCTTCGGTTCCGGAAACGGCTTCATAAAGGCCAAGGCCATTGACGACCGCTTCGGCTGCGCCGTTATGGTAACGCTCATGGAAGAAGAGCTCCCGATGGATGTCACATTCGTGTTCTCCGTGCAAGAAGAGGTCGGCACCAGGGGCGCGTTCGGCGCGGCGTTCTCCGTTAAGCCGGACATTGCGCTGATCCTTGAGGGCACCACATCCGCAGACCTGGCCAAGGTTCCCGGCCACAAGAAGGTTACAAGACTGGGCGAGGGCCCGGTGCTTGGCTTCATGGACGCAGGCACCATTTACGACCGCGGGCTGTTCGAGCAGCTCAGGGACCTTGCCGTAGAGCACGGCATCCCCTGGCAGATCAAGGGCCGCATAGCCGGAGGCACAGACGCGTCCGCTATACAGCGCTCCCGCCAGGGCGTGCGCGTGGCAAGCATCTCCGCTCCGGTGCGCAGCATCCACTGCCCAAACAGCGTGGCCAAGGTCTCCGATATAGAGGACGGCCTAAAGCTTGCAAGGCTCTTTGTGGAGGCAGTTGCAGCCGGTAAAATAAAGTAAACAAGGCATAAGGATACATAACAAACCTTCTGTTTTACTTTACGATAAGCTAGATTACGTTTACAAGATCCGTTATTTACTAATATAATTAACAGAAAGAATAATATAATGGACGCATTCAAGATTTTAAAACAGCTCAACTGCTGCTATGGCCCCTCCGGCTGCGAATCCGAGATCCGCGAAAAGATAGCCGAGATAGCCGAGCCCTACGCAGACGAGATCTGCACAGACACCATGGGCAACCTGATAGTGCGCAAGAAAGCTGCTAAGGCAGACGCACCCCGCCTGATGTTCGCGGCCCACATGGACTCCCTGGGCCTCATCGTCACCTACATAGAGGACTGTGGCCTGCTGCGCTTCGGCGTCGTGGGCGGAGTCGTGGCGCAGAACATCGTGGCCACCCCGGTGCGCTTTGCTAACGGCACAGTCGGCACCATAGGCCTGGACGAGGACTCCACCAAGCCGGAGATAGACAAGATGTTCATAGACATCGGAGCAGCCACCCGCCAGGAGGCCGAGGCTCTGGTGAAGCCCGGCGATGTTGCCATATACGACACCCCCACCAGGATGCTCGGCATGGCGGCGGACCAGCGCATAGTTTCGCCCTACGTGGACAACCGCGCAGGCTGCGTGGCTCAGCTGATCGCACTCGAAAAGCTCAAGAAGCCGGTCTACGACTGCTATTTCGTGTTCACCGTGCAGGAAGAAGTCGGAAGGCGCGGCGCCAAGCCGGCGGCTTTCGGCATAGACCCGCAGTACGGCATAGTCTGCGACTGCACGCTCACGGACGACATCCCCTGGACCAAGCACACCGGCACCTCCAAGGTCGGCGGCGGCGCTTCTGTTAAGGTGATGGACAAGTCCGTCATCTGCCATCCGGAGATGGTCACGGTGCTCAAGGCCGTTGCTGCTAAAAAGAAGATCGCCTGCCAGACAGACGTCCTTAAATGGGGCGGCACAGACGGCAGCGAGATCCGCCACAACGCTTCCGGCGTCTACACCGGCGGCGTTTCCGTGCCCTGCCGCTACGTGCACACACCTCAGGAAGTCTGCAGCGAGGCGGACATCCAGGCAGCAGGCGCACTGATGGCAGCATTCGCCGAGACCAAACCGCAGTTCTGAAACGCCATGATGAATCACTTTGGAACACGGATGATCGAGACCCCGCGCCTAATCCTGCGTCAGTTCACCGAGCAGGACGCTGAGCCCATGTTCAGGAACTGGGCAAACGACCCGGAGGTCACAAAATTCCTCACCTGGGTGCCCCACCCGAACGTTGACGTTACAAGGGCCATCTTAAAGATATGGACCGACTCCTACAAGGACCCGGAATTCTACCAGTGGGCCATTGTGCCCAAGGATCTGGACGAGCCCATAGGCTCCATATCTGTTGTTGCCATGGTCAACGAGCGGAATATCCTTAGCATTGGCTACTGCATAGGCCGCAAGTGGTGGCATCAGGGGATAACTTCTGAGGCCTTTGCCGCCCTGATCAAGTTCGGCTTCGAGGAGATGGGCGCCAACCGCATAGAGGCGCGCCACAATGTGAACAATCCAAACTCGGGAAAAGTCATGAAAAAGTGCGGCCTCAGCTACGAGGGCACTCTGCGCCAGGCGGCATCCGACAACACCGGTCTGGTAGACCTTAGCGTCTGGAGCATACTCAGAAACGAATATTTTGGTCAAAAAGACTAATAAACTAAACAAACGATCAATATAATAATGAAGAAACTATTTTTACTCGACATGGACGGGACCATCTACCTCGGAGAGCAGCTCTTCGACGGCACGGCTGAGTTCCTGGAATATGTTAAACAGCGCGGCGGGCAGTACGCGTTCCTGACCAACAACAGCTCCCGCGGCATCGAGGGCTACCTGGCCAAGATGGAGCGCCTGGGGATCCCGCAGAGGCCGGAGTACTTCCTGACCTCCACGGACGCCACCATAGCCTATCTTAAGCAGCGCTACCCCGGCTGCGATGCGGCGCACAGCAGCGCCCATCCAAAGACGGTCTTCTACGCCTGCGGCACGGAGAACTTCAAGGGTCAGCTTAGGGATGCAGGGCTCACGGTCCTTACCGAGGCCGAAGCTGAAGCAGCAATCTCCGCTTACGACGCCGCAAAGGCCTCCACGCCATGCAAGGATACAGCACCCGCTCTCCCTGTCCTGCTCCTTGGCTTCGACACCGAACTCTTCTATAAGAAGCTGGAGATCTGCGTCAAGCTTCTGGACCGCGGGGTGGACTACATCGCCACCCACCCGGACCTGGTCTGCCCCACCGAATGGGGCAACGCGCCGGACATCGGCCTGGTCATCCACGACCTTGAGGTCTGCACCGGCAGGAAACCCGCCATCATAGGCAAACCGCAGCCCCAGATGGTCTACACGGCGCTGGAAAAGTACGGCGCCAAGCCGGAAGAGGCCGTCCTTATCGGCGACCGCCTCTACACGGACATCGCCTGCGGCAACAACGCGGGCATCGACACCATTCTAGTGCTCTCCGGCGAGGGCACCGAGGCCGACTGCGCCAAGTACGGGGTCACCCCCACCTGGATCTACAAGGACATAGCCGCTGTGCTTGCAGACATGAAAGCAGGCAAAATGTGAAATAGAACCGTCCCCTTTTCACACAAAATGTGAATTCGGGACCGTCCCCATTTCACATCAAATAGGAGGAAAAACATGAAGCTCAACAACAAACGAACTGTTCTGGTGGGCCTGGCATTCCTGTCCATCTGTGCGTTCTGGCAGATGTACGACAACATAGTGCCGCTCATCCTCACCAAGACCTTCCACATGAACGAGACCTACTCCGGTGCCATAATGGCCGCGGACAACGTCCTTGCGCTGTTCCTGCTGCCGTTCTTCGGAAGCATTTCGGACCGCACAAGCACCAAGATAGGCAAGCGCATGCCGTACATTATATTCGGCACAGCTGCCGCGATCGTTTTATTGAACCTTCTGCCTATTTTCGATAACGGTTACTACGCTGCACCGTCCACCGGAAAGCTCGTAGCGTTCATTATAATACTCGGCCTGCTGCTGATCTCCATGGGCACCTACCGCTCCCCGGCTGTTGCCCTGATGCCGGACGTAACACCCAAGCCCCTCCGCTCCAAAGCAAACGCAATCATCAATCTTATGGGAGCCCTGGGCGGCATCATCTACCTGGGCGTAGCTGCAGTGCTCTACCCCAACTCTAAAGTAAAGGGTCTGGACCACGTCAACTACCAGCCGCTGTTCATTGTAGTGGCCGGAATAATGCTTATATCGATCATAGCCCTCAAGCTCACGATCAACGAGCCCAAGCTCGTGGCAGAAAACAAGGCTCTGGAAGAAAAACACCCCGAATGGAACCTCGCAGAAGACGACGGCTCCGGCAACGAGGTCCTTCCTCCGGAAGTTAAAAAGAGCCTCGGATTCCTGCTGGCATCCATCGCTCTGTGGTTCATAGGCTACAACGGCGTCACCACCTGGTTCACCACCTACGTAGACCAGGTAATGGGCCAGGGCCTCGGCGGCGCAAGCACCTGCCTTCTGATAGCAACAGGCGGCGCCATCATCTCCTACATCCCTATAGGCGCCATCGCTTCCAGGATCGGCCGCAAAAAGACCATACGCATAGGCATAGTTCTGCTGGCTATCTGCTTCGGTCTGGGCTACGTTCTGACCACCACATCCGACCATATAACTATTATAATGTTCATTGTGTTCGCTTTAGTAGGCTTTGCGTGGGCAGCCATCAACGTAAACTCCCTGCCTATGGTAGTTGAGATGTGCAAAGGCTCCGACATCGGCAAGTTCACCGGATACTACTACACCGCATCCATGGCGGCTCAGGTGGTAACACCGATCGTGGCCGGCACTCTGATGAGGACCATCAGCTACAAGGTGCTCTTCCCCTACGCAGCACTTTTCGTAGCGCTCTCCTTCGTAACGATGAGCTTCGTTAAGCACGGCGATTCCAAAGCAGTAGCAAAGAAAGGCCTCGAAGCCTTCG
>CADALS010000019.1:15004-17564 GCA_902788795.1 uncultured Eubacteriales bacterium
GACATGGACGACTAGGCATCAGGGGGACGGTTCTCTATGCTGAAAATCGCATAGAGAACCGTCCCCTATGTTATTTTCAGCATAGAGAACCGTCCCCTATGTTAAAAAACTCCCGGGCAATCACCCGGGAGTTTTTATGTTTTCAGTTTTCCGCTGCCCGCCGGTCTGCGCGGCAGCTTTGCTTTACAGTATATATCCGCAGAGGATGTAGGCGATCGAGGAAGAAATGGTCACGATCGGGAACACCCAGAGGCCCCACTTGAGTATCCACTTGGGGTCGTCCTGCATGGTGTCGGTACCAAGGAAGAGCGGAGAGGATCCGCCGGCAGCCATGGTGAAGAACGCGCACAGAGCAGAGATAACGATTCCAGGGATAACAGCGCTCACATTGATGCCAGCCTTCCCGAAGTTGATCAGTATAGGACCAACAACAGTGCCGATAATAACAGCCGTAGCAGTGTTGGAGAACACATTGGTAAGTATCAGGGTCAGCAGTACGAGCACGATCACGAAGAGCGGATACGGCATGTTGCCAAACAGGCTGTTCATGATACCGGACAGCCAGGTCTGAACACCAAGCTCCCTGTTGGAGACCATCATGCCTACAGCAGTGAACGCGCAGACCGCAAGGACTATGCCCCAGTTTACAGCCTTACCCATGCTGCGGTCCAGGTTCAGGAGAGGCTCGCCGTCTATGTGGATGAAGAACATCAGCACAGCCATCAGCACGAACCAGAAGCCCTGGCCGATGCTGTTTACCAGAGGATAGCTTGCAGCAGTCTTCGGGTACCAGATCATAACGATGGAGTAGAGAACGCCGATCACGAACAGGATCAGGGTCCAGGTCTGACGCTTATTGAATTTTGTGCCGCCCTGAGAAGTGATAGCAGCAACATCAACTACCTTGAGCTTGCTCATGTCTGCCTTGAACAGGGTGCCGACTGCAAAGCCCATGGCTATAGCTATCAGAAGGCCTGCGATAATAGCAGTGATCATGTAGGAGACCTGGTCTATCTGCACGCCTGCAGCCAGAAGGCCGCTCTTTTCGTCGCCCTTAAGGAGGTTGAAGATCATCAGAGCCATGCCCTTGAACGGCAGGATGCCACCGCCTGCGGAAGATGTGATGATAGCGCCTGTGTACATAGCCTTCTTCCACTGGCTCTTGTTGTCGTAGCCGGCAACTTCAGCTATGGAATTGATCATTGCTATGGAGAACATGTAAGCGCCAAGTGCGGAAGCAAGAGCGCCGAGCGCTGTCATAGCGATAAAGAACACTACAGTAAAGAGCACCGGCTTGCCGTTGAGCGCTTTACTGGATATCATCTTCCTTGCCAGAACAGCGTCTGCGCCGCTCTCGGTAAGAGCGTAGAGCACTACGAAGATGATGATCAGCTGCCACACAGTCTCGGAACCGAGAGTAGCTGTGATTATTTCCTTGCCGGACTGGAAGCCCGTAAGAACGATCGCGAACATTATGAGAAGGGACGGGGGCACCATTCCGAAGCCCTGCGCGATCATCCATACGCCGCCGAGGAAGATACCTATAGCCTCAACGCCAAGTCTGGTAACAGGTCCCCAGGTGGGGCAGATGCGGCCAAAGATGAACATGAGGAAGAGGCTGATTGCAAGATGCACGAACTTAGCTGTCGTGTACTTCTGACTTTTTGGCATGTTATTACCTCCTGCCATTTTGAATGAATATAATTGCGGGGAGTTTTACTCCTTGATACCTGTAACTGAGATCCGGTGCGCCTTGATCTGCAAGGCTTTTAGGATCTTTTTATTTTCTGGGCGGAAGCCTGTCCGGCTGGGGCGGAAGAAGCTTGTCTGCCTCTGCAGCCTGCTGTTTCATGCGGGAGATGCACATCTCTGTGAACATGTCCTCGAAACGCGCGCAGGCTTCCCTGCCGATAACGAACGGGTTTGCCATACCATCGAAGATGTCCCTTACTATAGCCAGGCGCTCCACGCTCTTGTCTATGAAGGGGTGCGAAGAGATCTCTACATCGCAGCCGAACTGGGCAGTTATCTTTGCGAACTTGTAGCAGGACTCTGCGTAGAGGACCTTGTCGCTCATGGTGTAGGGGATGCCGGAGCCGCCCCACATCTCTACCCAGTGCTCTCTGCCTTCGTCAGTTACCTTAAAGATGAAGCTGAGGCCTCCGGGGGAGTGACCCGGTGTGGAGAACGCGTAGACCTTGGTGTCGCCCGCTTCCTCCACCACGAGGGAGGGCGCCTGCTTGAGGCCGAGGGCGGTCGCCTCGTCCTTATGCTCGGAGACGAAGCGCTTCTCGAACGGGACGTTCGCCTTTTCGAGCCACGCGGCGGCGAGCTTGCAGTTCGGGCAGGTCTCGGTCGCGTACAGGATCGCGGCGGGGACCTTTTCGGCGGCGGGCGCCTCGGCGGAGGCGTCGGGATAGACCTCGAACAGCGGTTCCGCGCCGCAGCAGTCCATGGGGCCCGTGTGGGTCAGCTTGGACGTGCCGATGTTATAGACCTTTCTGTCCTTGAACTCCTGCGCCTTGCCGTCGTTCCAGTTCTGGACCGGGCGGTAGTAGCC
>CADALS010000020.1:0-9482 GCA_902788795.1 uncultured Eubacteriales bacterium
TGATGCCGAACCGTCCCCCTGGTGCAGAACCGTCCCCCTGGTGCCAAACCGTCCCTCGTTTCCGCCTCGTTTCCACAACTTAAAAAAAAATTTCAAAAACTATGTTGACAGCCGACATATATCGTGCTACGATATAGTCGTCGGTCGACATATCGAGAGGTGACACATATGAAAAACAGCGAACCAATGTCCGAAAGCTACTACTACATTCTGCTCTGCCTTGCCAAAGGCGCCAACCACGGCTACGGCATCATGCAGCAGACAAAGGAGCTTTCCGGCGGAGACGTCGTCATAGGCTCAGGCACCATGTACGGCGCCACAAACAACATGATAAAAAAAGGCTGGATCACAGAAATAATGTCAAACGAGCCCGGACTCGAACGCCGCAGGCTCTACCAGCTGACAGAAAGCGGCCGCGAAGCGCTTCGCACAGAGATCGGCCGCCTCAAGAGAATGCTTGAAAACGCAGAGGAGATATAGCAATGCCTAATTACAAGACTTCCTTCAAGGCCTACTCGGCCTGGAACTACGAACAGGAGATCGAAGACCTCAACAAGGCCTCGGAGCAGGGCTGGCAGCTCGTAAAAGGCGGCTGCTTCCACAGCAGATTCGAGGAAAACCCGGACATCCGCTACCGCTACCAGGTGGACTTCGGCAGGGTGGACAACATCGGCCGCTATATCGAGACCTTCCGCGAGCAAGGCTGGGAGTACATCAACTCCACCTTCAACGGCTGGCACTACTTCCGCAAGCTCTACGACCCGTCGCTGCCGGAAGAAGAGTACGAGATCTTTACCGACAGGCAGTCCCTGTCCGAGATGCAGCACCGCTGGGGGCGCATCGCGATGATCCTGGGGATAGTGCTCTTCCTGTTTGCGATCCTGTTTGCAGTGCGCGCCTACAGGCAGTTCAACCTGCCGCATGTCATAGCCGTCCTGCTCTTCCTTATCGAGAGCACGGTCCTGACGCGCGGCGCGTCGATAATGAACGACGCCGATGCCAGCAAGAACCGCAAGGGCAGCAACGCTTTCCTGGCCGTGTTCATGGCTGTGATCGTTATCGGCGCGGCCTCGATGATAACGCTGGAGTCTCTGCGCCCGGCGTTCAGCACGGATCAGCGTGCCTCCTCTATGGAAATACCGAAGATCGATGAAGAATGGCTGGACTTTGACGTGAAGTACCCCGACAATTACTTCCTGGACCTGGAGATGAAGGCCGACAAGCCGATCACGGTGAAGATCGTGGACGATGAAGGCAACGTGGCTTATGAGCAGACTTCTTTAGATTTCAAGGAAGACGATATCCAGCTCCGCCTGAGCCGCGGACACTACAGGCTCCTGCTTTCCGCAGGCAGCGGCTTCTCCGTAAGCTGCGAGCTGCAGTAACGAAGGGAACGAGGGACGGTTCGGCATCAGGGCGCATCAGGGGGCCGGTTCGGCATCAGGGGGACGGTTCTTCCGATGCCTGGCCAGGCATCGGAAGAACCGTCCCCCTGATGCCGAACCGTCCCCCTGGTGCCAAACCGTCCCTCGTTTCCTCTGTTTCCTTTATTCTTCGTGGGCCGCTGCTCTAGCTGCGGCCTTTTTCAGTTCTTCGGGCATTTCCAGGCCCTTCTTTGTGTAGTAATCGATGAGCGCCGCCTGGATGGCCTCCTCGGCCAGCACGCTGCAGTGCATCTTGTAGTCCGGCAGGCCGTCCAGAGCCTCCGCAACCGCCTTGTTGGTGAGCTCCATCGCCTCCGCCAGGGGCTTGCCCTTTATCAGCTCCGTCGCCATGGAGCTGGATGCTATCGCGCTGCCGCAGCCGAAGGTCTCGAACTTGACGTCCGAGATCACATCGTCATCGATCTTGAGGTACATTTTCATGATGTCGCCGCAGACCGTGTTGCCGACCTCGCCGACTCCGTCCGGGTTCTCTATGATCCCCACGTTCCTGGGATTTCTGAAGTGCTCAAACACTTTATCGCTGTATAATGCCATTGTTTGCTCCTTTATAAAATGAACTGTCTTTTGCCTTCTTTAAGGTCGCGCCAGACCGGGGAGAAGCCACGCAGGTGCTCCACGACCTGCGCTACCTGGGCGGCTATGTAGTCCACCTGCTCCTCCGTGGCGTCGTCGCCAAGGCTCAGCCTCAGAGAACCGTGCGCCACATCGTGCACGCGCCCTATCGCAAGCAGCACGTGGCTGGGATCCAGGGAGCCGGACGTGCAGGCGCTGCCGGAGGACGCGCTGATGCCCAGGTCGTCCAGGAGCAGCAGCAGGGACTCGCCCTCTATGCCCTCGAAGCAGAAATTAACGTTGCTGGGGAGCCTGCGGACGGGGTCTCCGTTCAGAGCGCTGGGCGGGATCCGCGAAAGCTCCGCTATGAGTCTGTCCCTAAGCACCGTCAGCCTGGCCGCGGTTGTCTCGCGAGCCGCCTCAGCATCCTTGAGCGCGGTGACCATGGCTATGATCCCCGGAACGTTCTCCGTGCCGGCGCGCTTGCCCCTTTCCTGCGCGCCGCCCTCGATCAGGTTGGTGAGCGGAATGCCCTTCTTTACGTAAAGGAAGCCCACGCCCTTGGGGCCATGGAACTTATGCGCGGACGCCGAGAGCATGTCGATGTTGTCCTCCGCCACATTTATCGGCAGGTGGCCGACAGCCTGGACCGCGTCCGTGTGGAAGAGGACGCCTTTTTCGCGGCAGATGGCGCCGAGCTCGCGGATAGGCTGAATGGTGCCTATCTCGTTGTTGGCGGTCATGATGCTCACCAGGCAGGTGTCCGGGCGGATGGCGGCTGCCAGCTCCTCAGGACGGACTATGCCTTCCGCGTGGACCGGCAGGAGGGTCACCTCGAAGCCTTCCTTTTCCAGCGCCTTAAGCGTGTGAAGTATGGCGTGATGCTCGAAAGCCGTTGAAATTATGTGCTTTTTGCCCTTTTTTGCGCCTATGGCTGCCGCCGAGCGCAGGGCCTGGTTGTCTGCCTCGCTGCCGCCGGAGGTAAAGTAGACCTCCCTGGGCTGCGCGCCTATGATCTGCGCCACGTTTTTTCTGGCCTGCTCCAGCGCCTCCTTGGCCTTCTGGCCTGTGGTGTAGAGGCTGGACGGGTTGCCCCAGACCTCATTGGCCGTTACAACCATGGCGGCTATCGCGGAGGGGCTCATCTTTGTGGTGGCCGCGTTGTCCGCGTAAATATACATCTTTTTTTTAGGTGTTTTTAACATTGATCCTCCGATCGGGCTTGCCCGAGTTTTTACTGTGATCTTAGGGCATTCTGCCCTTGCCGATCATCCTGGAACAGGATAACACCTTTAACCTACTATGTCAATAGGTAAATAGTGCATTTCCTATTGATTTACCTACTTACCCGCAGTATAATAGGTTTGGCATCAGGGGTGCCAAACCGTCCCCCTGATGCCAAACCATACCCCAGCGAAAGGAGCCTCAAAATGATCTCTACAAAAGGACGCTACGCGCTGCGCGTAATGATAGACCTCGCCGAACACCAGGGCGAGGACCACATACCCCTCAAAGACATAGCCGAACGCCAGCAGATATCGAAAAAATACCTGGAGATAATCGCCAAGGAGCTGGTGGACGGCAAGCTGGTGGCCGGAGTCAGCGGCAAGGGCGGCGGCTACCGCCTGGTCAGAAAGCCGGAGGAATACAACGTGGGCGAGATCCTGGAGCTCATGGAGGGCAGCCTGGCCACCGTGGCCTGCCTGGCCTGCGACGCCCCTGCCTGCGAGCGTGCTGAAAGCTGCCAGACGCTGCCCATGTGGTCCGAGTTCGACAAAATGACCCACGACTACTTCTACAGCAAGAAGCTCACCGACCTGATCGGCTAAGCACTCGGGGACGGTTCTCTGGTGCCAACTTCACAAGGCACTAAGGGACGGTTCTCTGGTGCCAAGTTCACAAAACGACAAAAAGCCTCATCGTTAATAGACGATGAGGCTTTATTTCTCAATGCTTTCCGGATGAAACTATTGGAGCCGTCCCCAATGTTATTTTCTCAAAAGGTGAAAGAGAACCGTCCCCTATTACTCAAAAGGTGAAGGAGAACCGTCCCCTATTACTTCTTCGGGACGAGCTTTTCCTGGCCGCCCATGTAGGGACGGAGCGCTGCAGGAATGGCTACGGTGCCGTCGGCCTGCAGGTTGTTCTCTAGGAATGCGATCAGCATGCGCGGCGGTGCAACAACGGTGTTGTTGAGGGTGTGCGGGAAGTAGTTTCCGTTCTCCTTGCTGCGGACGCGGATGCCCAGCCTTCTTGCCTGAGCGTCGCCCAGGTTGGAGCAGCTGCCGACCTCGAAATACTTCTTCTGGCGCGGGCTCCAGGCCTCAACATCCAGGGACTTGACCTTAAGATCCGCAAGGTCTCCGGAGCAGCACTCCAGGGTGCGGACAGGAATGTCCAGGGTGCGGAAGAACTCAACAGTGTTCTGCCAGAGCTTGTCGAACCACATCGGGGAATCCTCAGGCTCGCAGATAACTACCATCTCCTGCTTTTCGAACTGGTGGATGCGGTAAACACCGCGCTCCTCTATGCCGTGCGCGCCGACTTCCTTGCGGAAGCAGGGGCTATAGCTGGTGAGAGTCTGCGGAAGCTCTGCCTTGTCCAGGATCTGGCCAATAAAGCGGCCGACCATGGAGTGCTCGGAAGTACCGATCAGGTAGAGGTCCTCGCCCTCGATCTTGTACATCATGTTCTCCATCTCGGAGAAGCTCATAACGCCCTTAACAACATCGCCGTGGATCATGAACGGCGGGATGAAGTACTCAAAGCCCTTGTTTATCATGAAATCGCGGGCGTAGGACAGGATGCTGCTGTGCAGGCGGGCGATATCTCCCTTCAGATAGTAGAAACCGTTGCCGGATGTGCGGCGTGCGGAGTCTATGTCTATGCCTGCCAGGCTCTCCATGATGTCCACGTGGTAGGGCACCTCGAAGTCCGGGACCACCGGCTCTCCGAATCTTTCTATCTCAACGTTGTGGCTGTCGTCCGGGCCGATAGGAACGGAAGGATCGATGATGTTCGGGATGACCATCATGCGCTTGGTGAGCTCTGCGGAGGCTTCTTCTTCCTGCTTTTCGAGGGCGGCCAGCTCGTCTGCGATCTCCGCGACCTTCTTCTTGGCTTCCTCTGCCTCTGCCTTCTTGCCCTGCTTCATGAATCCGCCGATCTCGCGGCTGACTGTGTTGCGAAGAGCCCTGAGCTCATCTCCGCGGGTCTTGGCTGCGCGCAGCTGCTCGTCCAGAGCTATGACTTCGTCCACCAGGGGGAGCTTCTCGTCCTGGAACTTCTTGCGGATGTTCTCTTTTACGACTTCCGGATTGCTTCTTACAAACTTGATGTCTAACATTGTAACTCCTTTATCACAGGGGGCGGCCCTTTCTGCCATTGCTGTTTAGACCAAGCGGGACTGCCCTGTTATCACTGATTTCATAAGTAAAAGATATTTTACCACACAAGCGCTGGTTTTTGAACATTTTTTGAAACATTTGGCGCTCTTTTCCGTCTATAATAGTGAATGGGAAATAAATATATCAAAACAGGAGAGTATCAATGAAACGTAGATTTATCAAGGCGGCGGCTCTGCTGACCGTTCTGGCTGTGCTCGTGAGCTTTGCAGGCTGCTCTGCACCGCTGCCGGCTCAGACCGGCGCTGCCGTAAAGGACCTTATGAAGGGCATCTCTGCCTCAAAGCAGATAGCCGATCCGCGGGCACTCGAAAAGAATATAAGCAAGGCATCGGACTTTGCCTTAAAGCTGCTCAGGACCTGCTCCGAAAAGGGCAAGAACACGCTGGTATCGCCGCTTTCAGTGCTTGCCGCGCTGTCTGTGACCGCAGGCGGCGCAGATAACAACACACTTGCGCAGATGGAGGCCGTGCTTGGCATGAGCAAGGACGAGCTGAACGAGTTCTACCTTAGCTACTCCCAGGCCCTTGCCGAAAAGAAGAACGGCAAGCTTTCCCTGGCCAATTCTATTTGGTTCAGGGATGACGACAGTTTTGCCGTGAGCAAGGACTTCCTGCAGACCAACGCGGACTATTTCGGCGCGGAGCTTTATAAGGTAAAGTTCGACGGCTCGGACGCGCCGAAGAACGCCATCAACAGCTGGGTCAAGGAGAAGACGGACGGGATGATCCCGGAGATCCTGGACAAGGTCCCGGACAACGTAATTATGTACCTGATAAACGCGCTGGCTTTCGACGCAGAATGGCAGAAGATCTACAACGAGCGCCAGGTGCGCGACGGGCAGTTTGCGAACGCGGACGGCAGCAAAAAGACCGTGCCATTCATGTACAGCCAGGAAAGCCAGTATCTTGAGACGCCGAACGCCGTTGGTTTTATCAAGAACTACAAGGGCGGGGACTATGCCTTTGCGGCGCTTCTGCCAAAGAGAGGCTGCACGGTTGAAGACGTTGTTGCGGCGCTGGACGGAGAGGCTCTGGCTGCGCTTCTGGCCTCGCCTATAGAGGCCACTGTGCAGACGGCCATCCCCAAGTTCGAGGCTGAGTACAGCGCGGAGCTTTCCAAGGTGCTTGCCGCTATGGGGATGCCCGAGGCTTTCGATCCTGACAAGGCGGACTTCAGCAAAATGGGGACCGGCAGCGACGATATTTATATCGGCAGGGTGCTGCACAAGACTTACATGGCTGTAAACGAAAAAGGCACCCGTGCGGGCGCCGCAACTGCGGTGGAGATGCTGACTAAGGGCGCGCTGATCATGGACACGATGCAGGTGTATCTGGACAGGCCCTTTGTCTACATGCTGATAGACCGCACCACCAACCTCCCGATCTTTATCGGCCAGATGAACGAACTGTAGCGCATCAGCGCGCATCAGCGCGCATCCGGGGGCATCAGGGGGACGGTTCTTCCGATGCACGCATCAGGGGGACGGTTCTTCCGATGCCAAACATAAAAAAGCCGGCGTAACGCGCCGGTTTTTTATTGCTTCTTTTCTGCTTTTTCTGGCTTGTGGCAGCTGGAGAATGAGCCGCAGCCGCTGCAATTGCCGCCGCAGCCGCCGCTTGCTCCGTGAGTGCTCATGTAGAATATTGCCGCCAAAAGTGCTATTACTATTAGTGCTCCAACAACTATGTTGCCCATGTTTTCTCCGTTCTTTTGTGCCGCCTGGCGTGGTTTTGAGGCGGGGCGCCCTTGCAACTGATATTCAGTTGCTGCCATTTTTCTGTATTTCAGGAACCTTGATCAGCACCTGTTTTCCTATGCTCTCAGCGCCTTCGTAAGCGCTGCAAACTCTGCAATTTCAAGGGTCTCCGGCCTTCGCTGCGGATCTATGCCCACGGCCGCAAGCACTTCCGCCGCTCTGGATTTTGATATTACCGGGCAGCACGCAGTCCCGGCTGCTATGGCTTCCTGTGCGCTCTGCTGGATGCTCTGCCCTTCTGCGCAGCCGCCAAGCCTCAAGCCCGATGCGGCCAGCGAGTTCAGCAGGGTCTTGCGCCTCTGGGAGAACGCCGCCTTTACTACCGCAAAAAAGTCCTTTTCCTCCGCGCCGGCAAGCAGCCGCTGCTCCTTAAGCACCATGTGCACCACCGCCGAATCCACCTTGGGACGCGGGTCGAAGTACTCCGCCGGCACGTCCAGCACCTTGCTGCACTCCGCGTAGTACTGCAGGGACAGGGACAAAACGCCGCGGTCCCGCCCGCCGGGAGGCGCCACGATGCGGTCCGCCACCTCTTTCTGGACCATTACCGTGATGCTCTTTGCCGGGATATCCTTTTCCAGGATGCCCAGCAGTATCGGCGTGGTAATGTAATACGGCAGATTGCCTATGACGCGCAGCACGCCCTGCCCAGCCGCATCCGGCTCGCCCAGCCCCTCCAGAGCCTTGCTCCAGTCGAACTTAAGTATATCCTCGTTGTATATCTGAACGTTTTCTGCCCCTGCCAGGTTGCCCTTAAGAAGCGGAATAACGCTGCTGTCCAGCTCCACAGCAATAACGCGCCTGGCGCGCTCCGCCAGGCTGCAGGTAAGAGCCCCTTTTCCGGGCCCTATTTCTACCACAGTATCAAAAGGGCCGACCTGACTTGCGTCCACGATCCGCTCTATGATATATGGGTCACTTATGAAATTCTGGCCCAGGGCCTTCTTTGCCTTGAACATACGCTCTTCAAAACTGACGCCATGCAGGCGCCGCCATAAAAGCTACGGCTGCTGCGGCTGAGTCTGGTCCACGACGATATACAGAGTTTCCCCCGGGAATATCATCTTCAGCTGGGTCCTTGCCTGCTGCTCTATGTATTCATCGCTGCTGACCCTGTCCAGCTCGCTTTCCAAAAGCTCTATGCGCTGCTTAAGCTCCGCCAGCCTTTCTTCGGCTGCGGCTTTATCCCTTTTGAGCCTTTCTATGCGAATTATGGTGCCTCCGACCATTACGCCTGCGCCCAAAAGCACTACTGCAAGCACTAAAATCAGGAGACGCCTGCGTCTGGCGCGTTTGGCAGCCTGCTCGGAACGCTTTATCTGCTGTTCCTTCCTTGCGCGAAGCTCCTCCCGCCTTTCACGGCGCTCCTTTTGCCTGTTGCTTATTGCGTTCTCTAAAATATCTTCCTTAAAATAATCCCCCGGCATCCTCTCTTGGTCTTGATGTAGCGCGGCCTGGACGGAACATCCTCCAGCTTCTCTCTGAGCCTGCGGATCATAACATCTACCGTCCTTATATCCCCTATGTACTTGTAGCCCCACACATCGCTGAGTAATTCTTCTCTGGAAAAGATCCTTCCGCTGTCTGCCATCAGGTGGCTGAGCAACTTAAACTCCCGGACGGTAAGCGCTATAACCTCTCCGTCCTTTTTTATTTCGTAGTGGGCAGGATCCAGTTCCAGTTTGCCCTTGCCCCGTTTTTTCCCCTTACGCGGAGCTTCGCCTTTCTTGAACATTCTGATAAGCATGCCATCGAAGCCTTTAAGCGCGTTCTCTGCCTGCTCCCCCGCGGGAACGATGTTTACAGAGTAACCCTGCTCCTTAAGGCTTTCTATGAGCCGTTCAGAATCCATCTCTTCATCTTCTATGATGAGGACTTTATTTTTCCCTGATTTCATAGACAGAATACTCTCCTTCGACTTTATATTTTAGCATAAAATCAGATAAATGGTACCCTTATAATGATATTTTCTTCTTTCTTATCGATTTTTTTTCTTATATTATGCAAAACACGCAAAAAGCTCCCCGAAAATCACGGGGAGCTTTGCGCATTGTCGATTAATTGGCCTGTTTTGGCGCTCAGGCCTGATCTTTCAAGCTTTATTCAGCCTTGGGGCCGGACTTGGCAAGTTTCTTTCCAAGCTCGTTTGTTTCGTACTTCTTGAAGTTCTTCTGGAACCTGGAAGCAAGATCCTTGGCCTTTCTCTCCCATTCGGAGCGGTCCTGATAGGTGTCGCGCGGATCCAGAATGCCCCATGCAACGCCGTCCAGCTGAGTAGGAACTTCCAGGTCGAAGTACGGGATCCTCTTGGTGGGAGCCTTG
>CADALS010000020.1:9559-32407 GCA_902788795.1 uncultured Eubacteriales bacterium
CGATTATGCCGCGGGTGTCCTTGATGGAGATGCGCTTGCCTGTGCCGTTCCAGCCGGTGTTAACTAGGTAAGCCTTGGCGCCGCTGGCCTTCATCCTCTTTACCAGCTCCTCGCCGTACTTGGTGGGCGGCAGCTCCAGGAACGCCTGGCCGAAGCATGCGGAGAAGGTCGGGGTCGGCTCGGTGATGCCGCGCTCGGTTCCTGCAAGCTTTGCGGTAAAGCCGGAGAGGAAGTAGTACTGGGTCTGCTCCGGATCGAGTATGGAGACCGGAGGCAGAACGCCGAAAGCGTCAGCGGAGAGGAAGATTACGTTGTCTGCTGCGGGGCCTGCGGAAACAGGGTTCACTTTCTTAACGATCTTCTCTATGTGCTCTATGGGGTAGCTTACGCGGGTGTTTTCGGTGACGCTCTTGTCTGCGAAGTCTATCTTGCCGTCCTTGTCTACGGTTACGTTCTCCAGGAGGGCGTTCCTTCTGATGGCGTTGTAGATATCAGGTTCGGAGTCCTTGTCCAGGTTGATTACCTTTGCGTAGCAGCCGCCCTCGAAGTTGAAGACGCCGTTGTCGTCCCAGCCGTGCTCGTCGTCGCCTATCAGCAGGCGCTTGGGGTCGGTGGAGAGAGTGGTCTTGCCTGTGCCGGAGAGGCCGAAGAAGACTGCGGTGTTCTTGCCTTCCATATCGGTGTTGGCGGAGCAGTGCATGGATGCGATGCCCTTGAGCGGCAGGTAGTAGTTCATCATGGAGAACATGCCCTTTTTCATCTCGCCGCCGTACCATGTGTTCAGTATAACCTGCTCTCTGGAAGATACATTGAACGCTACGCAGGTCTCGGAGTTGAGGCCGAGCTCCTTGTAGTTGTCTACCTTGGCCTTGGAGGCGGTGTAGACCACGAAGTTGGGCTCGAAGCTCTCCAGTTCCTCAGCGGTGGGCTGGATGAACATGTTCTTTACGAAGTGAGCCTGCCATGCAACTTCCATGATGAAGCGGACTGCCATGCGGGTGTCCTTGTTGGCGCCGCAGAAAGCGTCCATAACGAAGAGCCTCTTGCCGGAGAGCTCCTTCTGAGCCAGGTCCTTTACGATAGCCCAGGTGTCTTCTGTCATGGGGTGGTTGTCGTTGGGATACTCCGGAGTGGTCCACCAGACGGTGTCCTTGGAGTTCTGGTCCATTACTATGTATTTATCCTTGGGGGATCTGCCGGTGTAGATACCTGTCATTACGTTGACAGCGTCCAGCTCTGTGAGCTGTCCTACATCGTAGCCTGTGAGGCCTTCCTTCATTTCTTCCTCGAAGAGGAACTCGTAGGAGGGGTTGTAGACTATCTCGGTTGCGCCGTTGATCCCGTATTTGCTAAGATCCAGTTTTGCCATAGCTGTTGTTTCCTGCCCTTTCCGCGCTGCGCGCTCTATATTACTTTAACGATTCATTATACCACATTAATTGCTGTTGGGGAAGGTTTTGCATCAGGGGGGACGGTTTGGCACACGGGGACGGTTCTCAGGTGCCGATCGGCACCTGAGAACCGTCCCCGTGAGCCAAACCGTCCCCTCAAACTTATTTTACGTTGCCGAGGAGCAGCTGGGCAAGCTGCGCTATGCCGCTGTCCGAAAGGTGGATGCGGTCCGGGAGGACTTTGTCCGCTCCGGAAAGATCCAGCTCCAGGACGTTTGCGCCCTCGGCTGCCTTTGCTGCGTCAGCGGTAACTGCGCCGGCGCCTATGCTGCCCGGAGTTTTGAGAAGGTCCCCGGATGGCGCCACTATGCTAAGCTGCCTGCCCTCGCAGAGCTTTGCAAGCTCTTTATACTCTTCTGCCGTGAATCCGGACATTGTATCGAACAAAAGAACTACTTTATTAGGCAAATTGCCCTCTCTGATGGATGCCTCCAGCTGAGTCTTAAGCAGCGCAAAGCCGCTGCCGCCTGACTGGCGCAGCTCCGCAAAGCGCTCGTTGCTTATAACTCTGTAGTAAGCGTTGCCGAAGCTGCCCTCTATCCTTGGGAAGACCTCCGCAAGCAGATCGTTTCCAATAAAGCAGATGCGCTGGGCGCGCTCAGCATCCTGCTGCGCCACAGCCTGAGCCTCGCGGCCCTCTATCTCCGCAATGTAGTCCTCGTAGATGGCATCGTACACCACCTGCGCAAAGCCTATCTGGCCGTCGCCGGTAAGGTGCAGACCATCCTTTCCGAAGTACTCAGGATGGTCCCTGGTCAGCTCATACCAGTCAACTACCTTGATATTGCTGTATTTCTTGGCAAACTCGCGCAGGGTGTCGTTAGCGCCCAGGCTCTTGGTTGCCGTGTTGGTGAGCCAGTACACGGGGCGGTCCCCCACCAGCTCCATCATGGTATCCTTAACGGACTCGCGGACATCGCCGTTGGCGCCGTAGTTGAAGATGACCGGGGAGCCCAGCTGCCCCTTCCTTACCAGCGCGCGCAGTATAGGCGGAGCCGCGTTGGCAGTATCGCCCACGGTTGCGTCTATGTAGCCGTTGGGGAACATCTCCAGGGTGCGGCCCTTGGCGCCGAGCATTACGGAATCCCCAAGCCCGGTGATGGGCAGCGCCTTAACTATTTCAGGAACGCCGTCCTTTTCCGCCTGGAAAGCGTCCAGCTGATCCTTGTACTCTTTTTCCTTTCCTGCAACGAAGGCCTCGGAGGCATCGTTCTTCTGCTCCAGCTGCGCGATGTTCTGATGCAGCATCTCTTTGAGCCCGGCCATTGCTGTGTTGCTGTCTGCGGTATTATAAAGCTGGTAGCCGCCGTATCCGGCCCCCGCGACAACCGCCGCCAGGAGTATGATGCGCAGAGCCATGGCTTTGGCGCCCTTCCTGATGCCAACTGCAAAGTGCAGGACCGCAGCGCCTATAACAGCCGCGCCGCCGATGCATCCAAGGGTCGGCAGCACGCCTAAGCTTTCCGGCAGCACGTGCGGAGCCAGGAAGATCAGAGGCGCAAACAACAGGTAGAGCTCGTAGCTGATGCCGCAGCTTACGCCGCCCGCAGCCTTAAGAGCCTTGCGGCTGCAGCCTTCGGAAATATATGCCCCGTAGCCCAGCATCCTGGTGCTTATAAGGGTCACAAGCACCAGCTTCAGCAGGACGTCGGAGCCCGTGATCCTGAGAAGATCCTTGACCCACATCCAGGGGCCGTCCTCTGCGGCAAAGCAGACCAGGTAGACCCAGAGCGCGGTGTAGACGCAGAAAATTATAACGCTCAGCGGCTTCTTTTTTGCGTACGCAGGCATAATGCCGCCGTAGTAGTGCTGCACCAGGGCAGCAAACATGCCAAGGAATATAGCGGAAGCCCTTACCACGGAGCCGTAGTAGGCGCTCATCAGGTCGTTTCCGGCCAGGAAGCCAAACGCCGCAAAGCCAAACAGCCCCAGAAGCAGGGTGATCCAGCACGGCACGGCCTTTCCAAGCTTGTTGCCCATCCAGCGCAGCAGCACGAACAGCAGCGGGAACACTACTGCAAACTGCATAAGAATGGAGGCCGCCCACATGTGGGTCAGCGGGGAGGTAAACAGGTCCGCAAAGGCGTTGCGTCCCGCGCCAAGCTGCCAGTAGTTGTTGAAGCCAAGCAGCGCGGAGAAGGACTCCGGCTTGACGGGTATCCAGATGACGCTCGGCAGGAAGTGCGCTGCCAGCACGGTAAGGCAGACAACGGCAAGCGCCGGCACCCATATCCTTAAGAAAAGGCGGAGCCAGCAGCGCCAGACGGAGAACTTTTCCTCAGCAAAGCTGTTTCTTACAGCAATGTAGCCCGCTGCGGCAAGCAGGGTGCACACGGCCAGCCAGCCGCCTTCCAGAAAGCCCAGCATGTGCAGGGCCGCTGCCAGGGCCGCCAGCTGACGGACAACGTCTAAATATATATAGTGTTTGGTATTCATTTTTTCCATCCCATATCTGATTTTCAATTCTTAATTATATAATGATTGGGCCGGAAATACAATGTAAAAGTGACATCAGGGCGGGCGGCGGGGAAGCGCGGAAGCGCAAAAAATCGCCCGTTTGGGGAACTCTGAGCGCTGCAGCACGGATTTGCCCATTGTGGTGTTTTTCGCGTTTTTAACGCCATTTTAGAGCCTTACAGGGCCTTTTTGACAGTCCAACAGTTTTTTGCACAAAACCGCAGTTTTATTGTATAATTAACCGTACACTTTAGAAACCAAAGGAGGGTATAGTTATGAATAAAAGAGCTGTCATTGCTGCCGCTATCGCGGTCCCTGTAGTTGCTGCTGCGGAGCTTGCGGTGCTCGGTGCCAAGGGCGGAAAAGGCCCGCTCAAGTTCCTTAAAGATAGAAAAATGGCTAAGCTGCCGGGCAACAACGCCATGTATCACCCGCAGTATATACAGACCGAGGGCTGCGCGGATTCCCCGCTTCGCGGCAAGCGCGTGCTGTTCCTGGGCTCTTCCGTTACCGAAGGCACGGCTTCTCTGGGCGTGTCCATGGCGGACTACCTGAGCATTCAGGACGGCTGCGAGGTCGTCAAGGAGGCAGTCCGAGGCACCACTCTTGCGGACATAGACGGCATGTCCTACCTTGCAAGGCTCAAGAAGCTGGATCCGGCTCAGCACTTTGATGCTATCGTAGTCCAGCTCTCCACCAACGATGCCCGCCGCGGCGTTCCTGGCGGCGAGCTTGCGTTCTCCCGCGATCCGCGCGTGTTCGACACCAAGACCACTCTTGGCGCGCTGGAGGCTGTTGCGGCATACTGCCAGGCTATCTGGGGCTGCCCGCTGTTTGTCTACACCGGCACCAGGTTCGAAAACGAGGGCTATCAGGCGCTTGTAGACGCTCTTCCGGCCTTCGCCGAAAAGTGGGGCGCCTGCGTTATAGACCTCTGGAACGACCCGGAGATGAATGCTGTTTCCGCCAGCGATTACAATTACTACATGGCTGACCCCATCCACCCGACCCAGGCAGGCTACCTGCTGTGGTGGACCCCGAAGTTCCGCGAAGCGCTGAAGCATGTACTGGCTTAAGATATTCCTGATCGCCTTTGCGGCCTGGAACTTCATAGTTTTTATAGTTTACGGCGTGGATAAGCTCAAGGCCAAGGGCGAAAAGTGGCGCATCCCGGAGAAGACGCTGATCCTGCTGGCGCTGTTTATGGGCGGCACAGGGGCGATGATCGGCATGGGGGTGTTCCACCACAAGACGCTCCACAAGAAGTTTTCTATAGGCGTGCCGCTGCTGACCCTGCTGAACTACGCGGTGATAGGCGGCATAATGTGGCTGATCTACCGCGGCTGAAAAGCTATCGGAAGGGACGTGATGTCAATGGATGAAAAACAGAACACAAATGCGGCCTCGGGCTATTCTGCCGATGAGCGCCGCGCCTTCTGGAAGGCAAAATGGCGCGCAGAGAACAAGTTCAATATCGTAATAGGGATCGCGTTTTCGCCGGTACTGGTGGGGCTGCTCTACTGGCGCAAGATGCTGAACCTTTCGCTGCTGGGCTGGGCGGCCGTGCTGCTGCTTTTCTGGGCCATAGACCTTGCCTACTACACCCGCCGCATGGACGAATACGTAAGGAAGCACCTGGCGGAAGAGATGGAGAAGGAAGAAGCCTGCGCAGCTGAGAATCCGCAAGGCAGAGCTGAATAGCCTTGAAATTTCAATAAAAAAAGCTTGCGACTGCAATTTAGTCGCAAGCTTTTTTATTGCCTAATCCTCAGTAAAAATGTACCTGATCAGCATGCCCTTGAAATCGTGCATCTCGTAGACCAGCTCCCCGGCCTCGGTAGTGCTGAATTCCGGCTCGCTGCCCGGCTCCAGCTTCTTAACGTAGGCCAGCGGGTCGTCCGTGGTGACGCTCTTGATCTCGCACTTGAACGGAGACTTGCCGCCGCAGGTGGGCTGCTGGCGCTCAATAATAAGTTCGTAAGTCATTTATGTTCCTCCTGATTTGCTGCGGCAGGTCTGGCCCGCGCTTACCAGCCCTGGCTGCTGTACGCCTGGACCGACTCGATAAATGTCTGCATAAAGTTTTCTTCGCCGATCGTGTTCAGCTTGTAGAACATTGCCTGGCTGCCGCCGGTGGACGTGGCGATCATCTCCACCTCGCCGCCGCTGGCGATGTACGTGATGTTCAGGCTGACCCTGTTGCCGCCCATCCAGCTGTAGCGCTCGAACGCCGCCACGCGGATCTGCACGTCGCCCGCAGTGGTCTCGGCCTCGTGCTCGAGGCTGATAGTCTGGCTCCGCCTGCCGAGCTCGCGCTCCACGAAGCTTACAACGTCCCATAATTCGCCTTTTACCTTTGCCTGATAAATTGCCATACCGTTCACCCCTTTTCTGACCCCAGTTTACAGCATCCGGGGCCGCGGGTAAAGCTGCAAAACGGCAAAATAGCAGGGGCTGAGGCCGCTGTTTAAGCGTAATGGTCCGCTGCGGGTGCGTTTTATCTGCAACTCGGCTGCTACTTCCCCAGCTCCACGGTGCGGTCGTAGGAGGCTTTCACCGCTTCCATGATCGCCGCGCGGAAGGCGTAGTCTTCCAGCGCCATCACGCCCTCGATAGTGCTGCCTGCGGGGGAGCAGACGTCCGCCTTCAGCTTGGCCGGCTCCGCAGCGCCGCTCTGGGTGCACATCATGGCCGAGCCCAGCACGGTCTGGATGGCCAGCTGCTTGGCCTGGACCCTGGGCAGCCCCACGCGCACGCCGGCGTCGATCAGCGCGTCTATGAACATGTACACGAAGGCCGGGCCGCAGCCGGACACCACGCTGCCCTTGTCGATCTTGGCCTCCTCCATGCGGATGATCATCCCGGCCGGGCGCATCAGCTCCATGAAGGCCTGCTCGGCCTCGGGGGCGACCCGCTCCGAGACGGAGTACAGCACCACGCCGGCGCCTGTTGCGCAGGGGGTGTTTGGCATCATGCGGATGACCGGCACCTTGCCGAGCTGTTTTTCGAAGTATTCTATCTTGAGGCCGGCCGCCATGGAGACGATGCAGAAGCCGGTTCCGCTGTCCGCGCCGGTCCCGCCCGCCGTTTTGCTGCGCTCCGCCAGCACGTCCTTGATCTCCTCGCAGGCGTTACCCATGACCTGCGGCTTTACGCCAAGGAAGATCAGGTCGCATTCGCGGGCGATCTCCTCCGCGCTGGATACCTTGCAGCCGAAGGTCTCGGCCAGCTGGTCCACTTTGTACTGGTTGTGGTCCGCCACGTAGACCGCACCGCCCGTTGTATTCTGCGCCTTTGTTGCGCCGCCGGCTGTATTCTGTGCATCAGAAGCGCCGCCCGCCTTTGCTGCACTGTTTGCTGCGCCGAGCCCCAGAGCCTTTGCTGCTACTGCGGCCAGGACGCCGCCCATATTGCCGCAGCCTATGAAACCTGCTTTTATGTTGCTCATTTGTTTTCTCCTTTATCTTATCTGGCCGGTGCCGCGGACGATGTACTTGTAGGTGCAGAGCTCCGCCAGGCCCATAGGCCCGCGCGCGTGGAGCTTTTGCGTGGAGATGCCCATCTCGCAGCCAAGCCCAAACTCGCCGCCGTCCGTAAAGCGCGTGGATGCGTTCACGTAGACCGCCGCGGAATCCACCAGGCGCGTGAAACGCTCCGCATTCTCCGCATCCTCTGTCAGGATGGCCTCGCTGTGGTGCGTGGAGTGCGCCGCGATGTGCGCGATGGCCTCGTCCGCGCTGCCCACGATCTTGACGGCCAGGATGTAATCCAGGAATTCGGTGTCGAAATCCTCCGGACCGGCCGGTGTCCCGGGGATGATGGCCGCCGCCTCTTCGTCCAGACGAAGCTCCACCGGAGTGCAGGCACTCGTCACGCGCTCGTCCACCAGCCTCGCCTTCAGCTTCGGCAGGAACTCCGCCGTCACGGCCCTGTGCACCAGCAGCACCTCCTCCGCGTTGCAGACAGAAGGCCTGCTCGTCTTTGCGTTCTCTATGATATCCAGCGCCTTGGCCTGGTCCGCCGTCTCATCCACGAAAATGTGGCAGATGCCCGTGCCCGTCTCTATGCAGGGCACCTTTGCGTTCTCCTTGCAGCTGCGGATGAGCCCCGCGCCGCCCCTTGGGATCAGCAGGTCCACCAGGCCCTCCGCCGTCATGATCTCCGCCGCGCTGGCACGGGTGGTGTCCTCCACCAGGCCCACCAGCTGACCCGGAAGCCCAGCGTTTTCAAGGCCTTCCGCAAGTGCGTCCGCTATCGCCCTGTTGGAACGGTAGGACTCCTTGCCCCCGCGCAGCACCACCGCGCTGCCCGCCTTAATGGCCAGCGCCGCCGCGTCAGAAGTCACGTTCGGGCGGCTCTCGTAGATTATCGCGATGACCCCCATGGGCACCGCAGTCTTTTCTATCACAAGACCGTTGGGGCGCTCGACCCTTGACAGCACTCTGCCCACGGGGTCCTCCAGCGCCGCCACCTCGCGGATGCCGTCCGCCATGCCCTTGATCCTTGCCGGGCTCAGGGACAGACGGTCTATCATAACGGGTCCGTATTTTTCGCGCGAGGCCTCCACGTCCTGAGCGTTTGCCGCCAGGATCTCGTTGGCCGCGTACTCCAGCGCGTCCGCCATGGAAAGCAGCGCCCTGTTCTTCTGCGCCGATCCGGCCCACGCCAGCTGAGGTGCAGCAGCCTTCGCCGCTTTGATTATATCGATAGTCGGAGTCATTTTGACCCTCCTTTTATGCCACTATATTTTAGTTACAGCTCGCAAGCCTTTGATATTTCAACGCTTTCCGGCAGGCCGATCCGCAGCCCAGCTACTTCTTTCCGGCAAACAAGGTCCCTGCCGGCTTGCCTTCCGCCGCGTCATAGAGCAGCTCCGACTTGTCACCGTTGATTATCACCATGTCCGTGCCGGCCTCCATGCAGATCTTCGCAGCGCCCAGCTTGGTAGCCATTCCGCCGGTCCCAAGCTTGCTGCCCCTGCCGCCGCCGAGAGCCATGATCTCGTCCGTCATCTCGTCCACGCGGGTGATGAGCTTCGCGCCGGCGTCCGTCCTCGGGTCCGCCGTGTATAACCCGTCAACATCCGATAGCAGCACCAGCAGGTCCGCGCCCACCCCTGTAGCAACCAGCGCGCCCAGGGTGTCATTGTCGCCCACGCCGTACTCAACAGTGGAGACCGTGTCGTTCTCGTTGATTATCGGCAGCGCTCCAAGCGCCAGGAGCCTTTCGATGGTGTTCGTAAAGTTCTTGTGGCGCGTCTTGTTCTTGAAATCGTCGCGGGTCAGCAGGATCTGAGCCACGGTGTGATTATATTCAGAAAAGAGCTTGTCGTAGGTGTACATCAGCTCGCACTGGCCCACCGCCGCGCAGGCCTGCTTTCCGGGCATGTCCGATGGCTTTCCTGGCAAGTTGAGCTTGCCGACCCCCATTGCGGTAGCGCCGGAGGAGACCACGATCAGCTCCGCGCCGCTGTTCTTGATATCGCTGAGGATCTTGCACAGCGTCTCCACGTGGCGAATGTTCAGCTGCCCCGTGGGATGGGTGATGTTCGATGTGCCTATCTTTACTACAACTCTCATTGTCTGCACCTCTTCTTGCTGCAAATTGAATACTTTATTATATACTAACAAATATATTTAGTAAACCTTTGTACTGCAAAACAAAAGGCACTCGGGGACGGTTCTTTGGTGCCAAATTATCATAGGGGACGGTTCTCTATGCGTTTTTCAGCATAGAGAACCGTCCCCTATGTTAGTTTGTGAAGTTGGCACCAAAGAACCGTCCCTGAGTGCGGAACTTTAGGAACCGTCCCCAAAGTTACATTGTATAGTTGTCGAAGTAGCCCTGGATCCAGATGATGGGTGTGCCCTTGTCGCCGGAGCCGGAGGTCAGGTCGCACAGGGAGCCCAGAAGGTCTGTCAGCTGGCGCGGGGTGGTGCCCTCGGAAGCCATGTTGCCTACCAGGTCCGCGTCCTTAGCCTTTATAGCATCGGAGATAGCGTTCTTCAGAGCGTCGCCGGACAGCTCAGCGTAATCGTTGTCCGCCAGGTACTTGAGCTTCAGCTCGTTGGGCTGGCCGATCAGGCCCGCGGTGTGAGCCGGGCTTACGACTGGGTCTGCAAGCTCCCAGATCTTGCCTACAGGATCCTTGAAAGCGCCGTCGCCGTAGATCATAACCTCCACGTGCTTGCCGGTAGCCTCAAAGAGCTTGGCAGCAATGCCGTCCACAACAGGCTGGCCGTCTCTGGGGAAGAGCTTGATGGTGTCCTCGGAAGCCTTGTTGCTGCCCAGAAGTCCGTACTGCTCGTTGCAGCCGGAGCCGTTTACCGGAGCGGTAAGGATATCGTCCAGGCCCAGAACTATCTCTGCGCCTGCAGCCTTAAGCAGCCTCTTGCTGCGGGCTCTGGTGTGGATGTCGCAAGTAATAACGTTCTTGGTGTAGCTGAGGATGGCTCTGCAGTCGTTGGCAAAGATTATCTCCACCTCCGCGCCTTCCTCCTCTATCAGCTGGCGGTAGTAAGCAATGTAGTCCACACCGGTGAACCTGTGCTTTTCGTAGCCGAAGAGCTTTCTCCACTGAGCCTCGGTGAGCACGTCTCTGTAGGGGTCTACGCCTGCAGCGTCCATCTGGTCCTCGGAGATCAGGTGGTTGCCTACCTCGTCAGAGGGGTAGCTGAGCATCAGGTAGATCTTCTTTGCAGCCTTGGCAAGTCCGCGCAGGCAGATAGCAAAGCGGTTGCGGGAGAGTATCGGGAAAATAACGCCGAATTCTCCGCCGGGGATCTTAGCCCTGATGTCGTCCGCAATATCCTGGGTCTTGGCGTAGTTGCCCTGAGCCCTTGCAACAACGGACTCTGTGACTGCAACTACATCGCGGTCGCGGAATTCAATGCCATGTTCCTTGCTTGCCTTAAGCACGCTGTCAGCCACGATCTGGACGATATCATCGCCCTGCCTGATGATGGGAGCACGAACGCCTCTTGAGACTGCGCCTATACATCTTTCCATTAGTTTTTCCTCCTTTGGGGATATGTAAAGTTATTATTTAATACTACTTGAACAGCGTGAGCGGGTCGAACGCCACTCCGTTGTAACGCGCCTCGAAGTGCAGGTGCGGGCCGCTGGTTATACCGGAACGTCCGGACAGCGCAATGTTCTGGCCCTGGAAGACCTCGTCGCCCACCCTTACCAGCAGAGTGGAGCAGTGTCCGTAGACTGTCTGGTAGAGCCCGCCGTGGTCTATCTTTACGCAGTAGCCCAGGCCGCCCAGGTAGCCGGAATACACTACCGAGCCGCCGTCAGCCGCATAGATCTTGGTTCCTATAGGAACGTACAGGTCCACGCCCTCGTGATAGGTGGACGCGCCGGCTATACCGGTGTTTCTGTGGCCGAAGTGCGAAGTAATAGTATATCCTGTCTTGAGCGGGAATATCCAGGTACCTGTTCCGGACCTTTCGGGTATGTCCCTGGTTCCTCTGTAGTACACAGCATCCACCGGGTTGGAGATGACCGTGGTGCCCTGAGCCACCCTGGAGACTTCCTCGCCGTTCTCGAACTTAACAAGAGCTGTGCTTTCGCGGACGCCGTACTGGCCTTCCGTTACAAGGCGCACATCGCCCATGTACATATCGTTGTTGCTTACGTACCTTACGCCAAACGCAATGTTCTCCGTGTACCTGTGCACCGCCTCCACGCTTACGGTGACCAGCGGCTTCTCCTGGCCTTCCTCCACCGGGTTTACGCTGCCGGTCTCTATAAGGCGCTCCACCTGCGACGGGTTGGATATATCCGCAAGGACCGCGCCGACTTCTGTAACGTAGACGTCCTCGTTTATGGTAGCCTCTCCGAACTCGTAGCCGTCTATGGGCTTAACGAAATAGGCCTTGACCCTCTCCATTATATCGTTGGCCGTGGACTCCTGGTTAACGATAGCCACCTGCTCGCCGTTGATAACGATAGCGTAGGCCTGCACGCGGATGTCCTTCATGTAGGTAAGGGTGTTGAGGATATCATCGTGCTTGTCTATCTTAAGGCCAAAGCCGTAGATCTTCTCGAACTGGATATCGCGCTCCACGTCCAGATCCACGCTGGCGCCAACGTTTTCCGAAAGCTTGTCCCCAAGCAGCTCTATAACATCGTAGACCTCCTGCTTGGACTTTGTAACGCCCAGCTTTCTGCCGTAGTAGCTGTACTCGTAGGCAGACATGGAGCTGATGAGTATCAGGACCACCGCCACCGCGGACACCACGCCGGCAAATATCTGGAAGACGCTCTTCTTATGGACGTCCATCCAGAGCCTGAAGTCCCAGATCTTGTCCCACACGAATATTGCCGCGCTTCCAAGGTAGTACCACAGCTTTATAAGCAAGTTTACTATAAAGACCACTATCTCCGCAAGGTCGTAGCCAAGGGAAGTAAGGAAGCCCCAGAGCGTGTCCGCAGCGTTCTCAACTGCGTTGCACACCGGCGCCCAGGCATCGTGGAACACGTCCGAATACATCTGCCTGCGGTTCTCCGCTGTGCAGAAAGGCAGTGCGTCCGCAGCCAGCTTTGCAGCCTTGAGCCCCTTGACCAGGCGCACCGTCCTGTTGATGGCGCCCTCTCCGCGCAGCTTCTTTTCGTAAGTCTGCGATACAGTGTGCTTGCTGGTGTAGATAACTACGGCATCGCCGGCAACCTGGGCATCTCCGCTCTTGGAAGGCCGCCTGGATGCTCTTTCCTGGCGCCTTGCCTCGCGGGCCGCCGCGTATTCCTCGGACATGCGCTTAAAGCGCTCCTCGAAGCTTTCTGCCTTATTCAGTTTTGCTTCTGTTTTCTTTTCATCCATTGTTTCTGATAACTATCTCCGCTTTTTCCTTGAAACACTGACATCTGCTGCCATCGTCCAGGACCCCTGTATCCCTGCACTTGCTGCAGCTGTAGATGGTATCCAGTGCGTTCGGCGCGAACCCTGCCTTTGCAAGCAGCGCCGACCTCTCCTTTCCCAGAGCCTCGTACCTGGCTCTCTCCCTTGCCACGGCAGGAGACCCCGCTCCTCCGCGCAGCATTGCGCGCGATATTGCTATACCGCTGCTTTTTATCTCTTCATTGAGCGTCTTCATCCTGGGGATCTTCGCAAAGACCACAGCGCGCTGGGCCTCTGTCTTCTTTTCGTTCTCCTGGCGTATCTGCTCGTACATGGCGTTCACCTTGGAGAAAATGGTCTCCTCCGAAGGTCTGCCGCCCTCTGCCTGTTTTGCTTCGTTGGCCTCGTTGTACCTTGCAACAAGGACGCTGTTTACGTAGTTTATATTCGGATTGCTGATGCCTGTTGTTTTGCGGCAGGCATCCATTACATCGTCCAGGCTGCAGCCCATCTTATCGAACCATGTGTCCATGATGCGCTTTTCCGGCTCTGTGGCGCTGCGGTGGAAGCCGAGCTCCTTCATTACGGCGCGGTAGAACTGGTAGTGCCTGTCTGCGCTTGCGAGGCTGTCCTCCACCTGGGCGGCTGTTACAAGGCCCTTGGCCCTCCAGTCCTTGAGTATTGCCGCCACGTATCTGCAGCGGTTGCTCTTGCCCCTCTGGGTGCAGTACTTGTAGCCCAGGATTATCACCTCCGGGGCCATGCCGTACTCTGCGATCCAGGACGCAACCTCCTCCGGCTCTCTGGCCTCCAGGAGGCGGCCGGTGGTGCTTTCTATGTCCCTGAGCAGCTTGGAGAATGCCTCATCGTCCAGTGCAAAGGGCGCTTCCTGCGCGGCGGGCGCCGCATCCGGCCTTCTGCCGTACATCATCTCGCGGATGTTGAGGAGCTCTATCTCGTACTCCTGCGGACGGCCGGGATCCCTTACCGTGCGCCTTGCAATGCCTATCTTCTGCCAGTAGGTCCATGCATCGTCCACCTGCGAAAGGCTGATGCCGAGCTTTCTTGCCGCAAGGTCCGGGGTCAGCTGCATACCGCTGCCAAGGTGCATGAGCGCAAGCAAATACAGCTTTACCGCGTTTTCCGGCGCGGAAGGCATGTACTCGGATATGAAGAGGTTCTCCACCTCTGTATCGTAAAGGTAATAGTTCTGTATGTTCTGCTTTTTTATGCTCATGATGCTTTTTGCGGGCCGGGCTGCATTTTACTGGGCCTGAGGCTCTTCTCTTTGTATGTTTACGAACTTCGTGAACCTGGGCTGCCAGCCTATTACGGCTTTGCCGGTCTCGCCCATACGCTGCTTGGCTATTATTACCTCGCAGAGGTTGTTGGGCTCGAAGTTCTCTTTGTTTCTGTTGTAGTAGTCCTCGCGGTAGAGGAACATTACGAGGTCCGCGTCCTGCTCGATAGCTCCGGATTCACGAAGGTCGGAGAGTATCGGGCGCTTGTCTCCCTGGCGCTGCTCCACGGCACGGGACAGCTGCGAAAGCACTATTACCGGACACTTCATTTCCCTGGCCAGCTGCTTTAAGTAGCGGCTGATGGTGGAGACTTCCTGCTGACGGTTGTCTCCGGCCTCGTCTGCGGACATCATCTGGATGTAGTCCACCATTATGAGGTCTATCTTCTTTTCCTGGTCTATGCGGCGGCACTTGTTGCGCATCTCCATGACGCCTATGCCCGGGGTATCGTCTATAAGAAGGTCCGCGTCCGCGTAGCGCTGGGCGGCCTCGTTGACGCTCTCCCAGTCCTCCTCGGAGAGCTCTCCGGTGCGGAGCTTTTTGCTGTCCACCCTGGCGGCCATGGCCAGAAGTCTCATGCCGAGCTGCTCGCGGCTCATTTCCAGCGAGAAGATGACGACCCTTTTGCCTTTCTTGAGCGCCGCGTATTCGGCTATGTTAAGGGCAAAGGCGGTCTTTCCCATGGACGGACGGGCCGCAAGTATTACAAGGTCCGATTTCTGGAAGACAGACGTCATCCTGTCCAGCTCAATGAATCCGGATGCGAGACCCGGCAGGGCTCCGCCGTTCTTGGCGGGCTCCGCGTGGTCCAGCACCTTGCCGCTGTCCATCTTTTCGGAGTAGCTCTTTTCCACGATATCTCCGGCGGCGGAGATGAGCCTGCGCAGCTGCGCCTTTTCTGCCACTATCTTGGCGTACTGGGTGGCGTTTGCCGTGGTGGGAACCTCTCCGGAGAGCGCAGAAACATAAGCCCTGCCGCCGGCTGCGTCCAGGCTCTTGCGCTTCTTAAGGCAGTCAGTTACGGTTATGACGTCTATGGGCTCGCCTATGGAGTTGAGCTCTGCCATTGCGGCAAAGATCTCCTTGTTGGCAGCGCTGTAGAAATCGTCCGCCCTGACTATCTCCGATACCTTGAAAAATACTTCTTTGTCCAGCAATACCGCGCCCAGAACGCTCCTTTCGGCGGCGTCCGCGTGGGGCGGGATCCTTTCTATCTGAGCCATTTTATCCTTCTACTTTGCTACTACGTTCAGCTTGAGCTTTGCGCTTATGCCCTGGAACAGCTTGAGCTCCACCTCTGCGGGGCCTGGCTGCTTAATGGGCTCTTTCATGACTATCTTTTTCTTGTCCAGCTCTATCTTGTACTCTTTAAAGAACGCGTCTGCGATGTCCTTGCTTGTTACAGCGCCGAACAGCTTGCCGCCGTTGCCGGCCTTGGACTCGATCACTACAGGCTGCGCGGCTTCTACCTTCTTCTTGAGGTCTTCTGCCACTGCCTTGTCCATTGCCCTTCTCGCTTCTATCTCTGCGCGCTGCTTTTCCAGCTGCCTGAGATTGCCCTCTGTGGCCTCCATAACAAGGTTCTTGGGGATCAGGAAGTTCCTTGCGTAACCGTCGGATGCGTTTGCTACCTGGCCGGCCTTTCCAAGGCCCTTAACGTCCTGTAAAAGTATAACTTTCATTGTATTTTCCTCCTGCGAGTTGTTTACTGTTCTGCAACTGATATTTAGTGCTCCGTGTGCGGCCTTAGAGCGTGCCTTCTTCTCTCATGATGCTGACCACCTTGGCTATTGCCTCCTCCGGGCCCACCGTCACCTGAGCGGCTGCCACGTTCTGGTGACCGCCTCCGCCCAGCTTCTCCATCAGGGTCTGGACGTTCATCTTGCCGGAAGACCTTGCGGAAATGTAGGTCTGGGTCTCTCCGCGGCCTGCCACTATGGACGCGTCTACGCCCTTCATGTCCAGAAGCTCATCCGCGACCTGCGATACCAGCACCTGCATGCTTGGATCCGGCTCCTTGGTGTAGGCCACGGCCACGCCGTTGGGCAGTATCTCCGCAGAGGACACTATAGCGCTCTTCTTCTGGAAGAACTGCAGGCTTACCTTAAAGTAGTTCTTTACGTTTGCGTTGTCTGCGCCGCTGCGCCTCAGCCAGGACGCCGCCTCGAAGGTCCTTACACCGGAGTTTACGGTGAAGTTCTTGGTGTCCAGGGTTATTCCTGCAAGCAGAGCCTCGGCCTCGAAGCGGGATATATCGCCTCTGTCGCCGGAGTACTGCAGCAGCTCTGTTACCAGCTCGCTTGCGGAGCTTGCGTAGGTCTCCATGTAGGAGAGCAGCGGGTTCTCCACGGCGTCGTTTGCGCGCCTGTGGTGGTCTATTATGGCTATCTTCCTTGCCGCGGCAACAAGCGGCGGGTACTCGGAGAGCACCTGCCTGTGGTGGTCCACAAGTATAAGCAGGGTGTCTTCCTTAAGCGCCTGAAGCGCTGTTTCGTGGCTGTAGAAGTTGTATGCGTTCAGGTTCTTTGCGGCCTGATAGATAAGGTCTATGGCATCTCCGGGGTCTTCCAGCACCAGGCCCACGGGCTTGCCCATGTTGCTTGCCAGTGCGTACACGCCAAGAGCTGCGCCAAAGCTGTCCATATCCGGCCTGGAGTGACCCATTACCAGCACGTTGGTGGAGTTCTCTACCAGCTGCGCAAGCATGTGAGCCATTACGCGGCTCTTGCCCTTGTTGCGCTTTTCCACGGATGGGAGCGCTCCGCCGTAGTACTCTGTTTCTCCGCCTTTTCTGCGGACTACTGCCTGGTCTCCTCCGCGCCCCAGCGCAAGTTCAAGCGCAGTGGCAGCGCCCTCCTGGATCTCCGCCAGGGTGGCCTCTTCCGTGCAGATACCAATGGAAAGCGAGGTCGGGAAGTCTGCCTTGGTCTCGATATCGTGCATGGTGTTGAGTATGGGGAAGCGGTCCTTTCTGAGCTCAGCCAGGTACTTGTGCTCGAATATCATAAGGTACCTGTCCGACCTTGCGTGCAGCAGCACTGCCTGCATGGACATTGCCCAGCTGTGGATGGCTTTGTCTATCTGAGCCGCTATGCTGGACTGCTCCTCCAGGGGGCTGGCCTCCAGCATCTCGTCGTAGTTGTCTACGTTTATGTAGGCTGCGCAGACCCTGGTATCCCTGATGCGGGCGCGCAGGCCTTCCTTTTCGGTCACGTCTGTCCAGAACAGCATCCTGCGTTCGTGGTTCTTGTAGTCCGTGTTGGCGGCGCTTACAGAGTAGAGCCTTCCGCCTACAGAGGCTGTAAGCTCTGTGGACTCGTCGTCAAAGAACGGCGCTATCTTTTTAGCTTCCAGCGTGGACTTGAGCTGCTCCTTGTCGGTAAAGGCCTCGTCGAATGCGGGGTTGGACCAAACAAGGGAGCCCGTCTTGCCCACCACACAAAGAAGCAGGGGCGACCCATAGGTAAACGCGTCCATAAAGTCTTCCCTTTCCTTGAGGACGTTCTTTTCGAACTTCTCCAGGCTGCGCTCCACGTAGCTGCGGGTGTAGCGGGTGTGGAAGAAATAGACCAGGCCGCTTACCGCAAACGCTCCTATGCCCCAGTAAATGTTGTACCAGACTATGATAAGGCTCAGCACCAGCATTGCCACCAGGCCTATCATCTCGAAAGGCTGGGACACATCTTTTGCGAGCTTTTTGTTCATGATGTGATCCTCCGCATATCTACCAATAGTATGACAAGATATTATATCATAAAAACGGGGGTCACAACACACTTTCTTTCTATATTATCCACACGCGTAGTGCGCGCGTGCAGTGAGCTGTTGTTTTTTGGCCGGCTTTTGTGTATAATCTTCCCTGCTATGAGGATCAGAAAAGACAAAGACATATACAACGAGGAGGAGATCCTCCTTATCGCAAAAGCATCAGACGCGCTGGCTCACCCGCTTAGGGTGGAGCTTTTCCGCTATATCTATACAGAAAACATCGCACGCCGCCAGGTATGCAACAAGGACCTTGTGGCGGAGTTCGGCTACTCCCAGTCCACTGTGTCCCAGCACATGAAAAAGCTCCTGATATCCGGCCTTGTAGAGGCCAAAAAGCAGGAGTCCTTTACTTACTACTACGTGAACCTTGGCCTGCTTGGCCGCTACCTCAACTCCGTAAAAAAGCTCAACACCTAACATAGGGGACGGTTCTCTATGCTGAAAATCGCATAGGGGACGCTCCTACTTATGATAGCTTTCACCGGCGTTTATCTTAAATGCCCTGTAGATCTGCTCCAGGAGCACTACCCGCATCAGCTGGTGTGGAAAGGTCATAGCAGAAAACGAAAGCTTCATATCGCAGGCGTCCAGAAGCTCTTTGGAAAGCCCCAGGGATCCGCCTATAACAAACACTATGCGGCTCTTACCGGACAAGGTAAGGGCCGCTGTTTTTTCAGCCAGCTCCTCGGATGTAAGGCTCTTGCCCTTTATGGCAAGCGCTATGCAGTAGCTTGCCGGGCCCTTGTCCAGCCTGTCCAGAAGAGCCTTGCTCTCCGCCTCTATTACGGCTGCCTCGTCCGCCGCGCTGCTTCCCTGCAGCCTTACCTCCGGCAGCTCGGTTATTTTAAGTGTGCAGAAGCGGCCGAGCCTCTTAGAGTACTCTGCCGCTGCGTCCTGCCAGTATTTTTCTTTTAATTTCCCTACGCAAAGGATCTCTATCGTCATGATTCTTTAGTTGGAAAGGACCACCTGGGTCTCGTAGGTCTGTCCGTCCCTGATGAATGTGATGTTTACGGTATCTCCTACCTTGTAGCCTACCAGTATGGAGTTGATCTTGTTCATGGTGCCGACCTCCTGGCCGTCCACCTTGGTGATAATATCTCCCCTCTGAAGGCCTGCAGCCTTGGCGCCGCCGTTGTCTGTAACGCTTGCAACGTAGATGCCCTTGGCTGTGCCGTACTGCTGCTTGTAGCTCTCCGCGTTATAGCCCCTGGATTCTTCCAGGCCTGCACCGGAGATGCCCAGGTAAGCCCTTGTAAAGTTGCCGGTCTCTTTTACCTGCGCAACTATCGGTTTTGCAATGTTGATGGGGATGGCAAAGCCCATGGACTCGCCGTCGCCTGCCTTGGCGGAGTTGATGCCTATAACCTCGCCCTTGTTGTTAACCAGCGGGCCGCCGGAGTTACCGGAGTTGATAGCCGCGTCTGTCTGGAGCAGGTTCTCCATAGTGGTGGTCTTGGAGGAAGATGTGCCGCTGGAGACTGTGATGGTCCTGTCCAGGCCGGATATAACGCCCTGGCTCATGGAGAACTTGAACTGAAGCCCCAGAGGATTGCCCAGAGCCGCAGAGTAGGAGCCTATCTTAAGGCCGTCGGAATCTCCGAGCTCTGCCGCAACAAGGCCGTCTGCCTCTACCTTTACGATGGCAAGGTCTATGGTGGAATCGTTCCAGAGAACGGTGCCCTCTACCTCTCTGCCGTCGTAGAGGAGGACTGTAACTTTTTTATAGTCGCCGTCGTTTACAACGTGGGAATTTGTGAGTATGTAGCCGGCTTCGTCCACAACAAAGCCTGTGCCCTGAGCCTCGGCCTCAACTGTGCTGCCTCTGTCCCCAAAGCCGAAATACCAGTAGCTGCTGCTGTAGCTGGTCTCGTAGACTGTGTCTATTCCTACGACCGAGGGCATTACCTTCTCGGCTATGGCCTCGCCCAAGGTGGAGATATCCGGCGGGTTGATGACTATCTGCGATCCGCTGCCGTTGCTTACCACTGTGTTGGTGCCCGGGGTCTCGCTTACAGCGTTCTGAGCAGTGTTGCCCTGCTGAACTGTGTTAGTCGTGTTGCTTGCTGTGTTCGCGTTAGCCTGCGTGTTCCTGAAGTGGGCTCCTGCTACCAGGCTTCCCCCAAAGCCGCAGCCGAACGCCAGCACCGCAACAAGTAAAAATGTTAAAAATCTCTTTCCGCCTTCCATTCTTCTTTCCTCCGTCAAAGGGTGAACAGCGGGCTGGGTTCTGTTCTGGAGAGCACCCTGATCTGAAGATCCGGCCCTTCGGCAAAACCGCCGCTGCCCAATATATTGCTCATGGTCTGCAGTGCCATCTCCGGGAAATTGTTTTCCTTGGAGAGGTGCGCAAGGAGCACGAGTCTGTGTCTTGTTTCTCCGCGCCCTCGTTCTTCCTCGAGGACTTTAAGGAGCGCAGCTGCGGCAGCCTCGTTGGAGAGGTGGCCTTTGTCGCTTAGGATGCGCTGTTTAAGGAACCAGGGGTACCGGCCCATCCGAAGCACGCTTTCGTCGTGGTTGGATTCCAGGACCAGTATGTCCGAATCCCGCACGCATTCCAGGCATTCCGGGGTGACCGTTCCGGTGTCGGTGACTATCGATATCTTCCGGCCCTCCGCGCTGAAGCTGAAGCCCGACGGCTCCGCCGCATCGTGCGATGTTGCAAAGGTCCGCACCTGAAGATCCCCTATCTGAAAGCTTTCTCCGGGGGAGAACTCCACCCGCTGAGAAAGCTCGTCCGCAAAGCCCATGCCCGCAAAAGTTCCGCGGCTGGCGAACACCGCCGCTTTGGAGTTCTTGTTGACGATCTTAAGGCCCTTTATGTGGTCCGAATGTTCGTGGGTTATGAGCACCGCTGAAAGATCTGCCGATGCGAGGCCCAGCGCCGCAAGGTCCCTTTCTACCTGTCTGCCGCTGATCCCGGCGTCTACGAGGACTGCTGTCTGTTCAGTTTTTACCAGGAAACAGTTCCCGCTGCTCCCGCTTGCGAAGGAGCATAACGCCAGTTTCATATGCTGTACCTGTATTATTCCTTTCGGCTGTGAAGAATGTGTGATGCTACTATCAACAGTTTGTATAAATTATCATTAATCGCGCTGCAAAATGCAAGCACTAATTGCAAAGCGCACCAGGGGGACGGTTCTTCCGGTGCACGCACCAGGGGGACGGTTCTTCCGGTGCACGCACCAGGGGGACGGTTCTTCCGGTGCCTAAGAAACGCCCGGAGCGCACCAGGGGGACGGTTCTTCCGGTGCACGCGCAGCCCGACTGGCTGGTGCGGCCTTCAGGGTTTGGACAAAACAGCTCTTTCGCCATCATCATTTTAACCCAAAATAGTGTTTTGAGTGGCATATTGGTCTGCGCCACAATAACTTTACCGAAAACCCCTAAAAACCCCTGCTTTTGGGCAAAACGGTGCCGCGCAGATGACCGAAAAACCTCTTTGATTCTGAAAAACTTAGTAGGGCCAGCCCGCCGGACGGGCATTTGATCTCATTTGGCGATTTTTGCAAAATGAGCACAAGCAAAAGCGATCTGCCGTTATCACAGATATTCAAAATCTGCTTTTCTGTGACAATTCTTTTGTCCTGTTATCCCACTCTTTTATCACATTTTCAGGGTTTTGGCGTTTCTGTGACAATTAGCTTATACTAACAGGCACATAAGAGGTCTAGTTCTTTGAAAAAATATATCACAGATTGGCCAATCTGCTGATTCTGTGAGAATTATTCAAAAATCTGTCTCAAAAAAATGTCACAATTTTAAGAAAATATCGATTCTGTGATAAAAACCCTTTGCTGACACAACAAAAATGAGAACTAGCCACCAGTCTATGCATCAAAAGCCCCCTGGTATGCTTCTGATCTATGCATCGGAAGAACCGTCCCCCTGATGCGCCGGGTGCGCGAACCTGAGAACCGTCCCTAAGTTTGTACTATTTATTGCATTGAAGTCATTATTGCGGTACAATATATAGTTGGAAAAGCAGTATTTCGCGTATATATCGGAGCATACCATGGCAGCCAGCAAACAGGAACTTTTAGACAAACTAAAACCGTGTAATTTAGATGAGCCCTACGTGTTCATCTCGTACAGCAGCCGGGACTGGGAAAGCGTCTTCGAGGACGTCATAAAATTCCAGGAGATGGGCTACAATATCTGGCTGGACGAAAAATGCGTAGACAAGACCAAGCCTTCCTGGAAAGACAGCGCCCTGGGAGCCATCAAGGAATACAATTGTTACATGCTGGCCTTCTATGTAAGTCAGAACTCACTCACCAGCCAGCCTTGCTACAACGAAGTGGCCGAGACCATGAGCGAGTACGTTGTGATGTCCCACTTTGAACCCATACAGATCATTTGCATAGATGTGGATCCTATCAGCAACATAGTCAGCACGTCTAAACAGATAGCTGCTGACATACGCCAAAGCGATCTTGAAGCCAAGACCAAGAGCAGCAGGACCAAGGTCCTTTCTCTCTTCATGAAGGACGTATTCAATAACAACAACGAAAGGATACGCGTCCACAGCAAGAAGGACCCGGACCGATCCGTGGATTACTACAAGGATATCACTCAGTCCTTCCCCAAGGAGACCCGCCTGTTCGTTCCTCAGCCGCCAAAGAAGGAAGAAAAGCCGGTTGCTGAGGTAAAACCCGCAGCTGACGTTAAGCAGGAAGTAAAGCCGGCCGCAGCGGTAAAACCCGCACCCAAGCAGGAAGTAAAACCGGTTGCTGAGGCAATGCCGGTACCAAAGCAGGAAGTAAAACCTGCCCCGGCAGCCGCAAAGCCGGCAGCTCCGGCCAGCAAGCCAGCGGCAAAGGAACCCGAAAGACCGTATTTTGCCGGCCAGGGCGGAATCATTCCGGGCGAAGGCAAAATCATCGAAGGCGGCATCCAGGCTGAAACAGAACAGGCTTGCAAGAACGTAGCAGCTCTTCTGGAAGAAGCAGGCATCGGATTTGATAATGTTATCGAATGCACATGCTTCCTGGCTGACATCGCTGACTTTGGCGCTTTCAACGAA
>CADALS010000021.1 GCA_902788795.1 uncultured Eubacteriales bacterium
TTATCTCGGAGATGAAGCCCGGCCTGCCGTGCATTAAGCGCCTTACCGGTTATTCTGTAAGGGGAACCGAAAAAAAGCCCTGCGATAAAGCAATATATATACCTGCTACCAAGGTAATAAGATTTGCCTACAGGCTTATAGCAGGGGAGCGTTTCAGCGATGCCGCAAAGCGCCTTGGACTTTACGAAAGGCTTCAGGACATGGGCGTGCACAAGGACACTGTAAAGGTCTTTGGCCACACTATTAACATTTCTACCAAGGACGGAGTAACTTATCTGGGCAACATAGGGTATATACCGCTCTACGGTCTGGATATCTGATCCTGTTAAGTTATGTATCAAGCCGCAGCAGTGCGGCTTTTTGTATTAAAAAAAACGATCTGCGCCATGATTATTATGGAGCAAAGCGCGTTTTTGTGTTATAATCATAAATAAATTTTTGCAAAATAAGTAAAAGACATGAAAAAACTTTTTATTTATTCAAATAATACAGGGCAATCCGAGCTTGCAAAGCAGCAGGCGGCTCAGCTTTTAAAGGCGGAAGGCTTTGATGTGGACAGCCCGTTCTCCGAAGATACGGATATGATAATTGTCTTCGGCGGAGACGGTGCTTTCCTTCAGGCTCAGGAGGCCTGCGGATATCCGCAGGTGCCGGCGCTTGGCATCAATACCGGCCACCTGGGGTTCTTCCAGGAGCTTGGTCCGGACGATACCGATCTGCTGCTTACATACTGCAAGGAAGGCGGCTTTGCGCTTCAGCCCTACAGGCTGCTGCGCGTGGATGTAGAGACCGAAAACGGTGTATTTACAGACCATGCCTTAAACGATATCCTGGTAAAGGACAGCGGAGCCGGCGTTATAAAGCTGGACCTTTCCATAGGGGACAACATGGTGGAGAAGTTCTACGGAGATGGCATAATCGTTGCTTCTTCTGCCGGCAGTACGGGGTACAACTATTCGCTCAAGGGCTGCATAGTAGACCCAAGGCTTGAGGCTCTTCAGCTTACGCCATGCGCTCCTATAAACAACCAGGTCTACAGGACATTTTCCAGCAGCTTGCTCTTCCCGCCGTCTCTGGATATAAAGGTCCGCCCTGTAAAAATAGACGAGGACAGGACCTCAGTCTTTGCGGACGGCAGAGAAATACACAGAGGAGCCTTTATGCAGGTAACTATAGCTTTAAGCGACCGCCGCATAAACGTGGTGCGCAACAAAGACTATGATTTCTGGAGCAAAGTCCAGTCAAAATTCTTATAGAGGAGATCAAAATGTACAAGATAGTTAAAAAGAGAGATCTCAACAGCAGCGTCTGCCTTATGGAGATCGAAGCTCCAAGGGTCGCAAGAAAGGCGCTGCCGGGTCAGTTCATAATCTTCAGGATAGACGAGGCCGGAGAGCGCGTGCCTCTTACCATAGCTGGTTACGACCGCGAAAAGGGCACTGTGACTATCATATTCCAAAAGGTCGGAGCCACCACTAAGAGGCTCGGAACTCTGGAGGAAGGCCAGTCCATACAGGACTTCGTAGGCCCTCTTGGAAATCCCAGCGAGCTTGAAGGCAAGGCCGGGAAGCGTATAGCTGTAATAGGCGGAGGCCTTGGTATCGCAATAGCTTACCCGCAGGCCAAGGCGCTGCACGAGGCTGGCGCGATCGTAGACGTAATAGTCGGCTTCAGAAACACCGGGCTGTTCATACTCATGGATGAGCTTCAGGATGCATGCACAAACCTTATCGTAATGACAGACGACGGCAGCAACGGCAGGAAGGGCTTTGTAACAACAGCTCTTCAGGAGCAGATAGATGCTGGCGTCAAGTACGACGAAGTTATAGCAATAGGACCTCTCCCGATGATGAAGGCAGTCTGCAACATGACCAAGCCTCTGGAAATACCCACCATAGTTTCCATGAACCCCATCATGATAGACGGCACAGGCATGTGCGGCGGCTGCAGGCTTACTGTGGGCGGCGTAACGAAGTTTGCCTGCGTGGACGGTCCGGATTTCGACGGACACCTTGTGGACTTCGATGAAGCCATAGCAAGGAGCCGCATGTTCAAGGGCGAAGAATCCGAAAGCACGCACCGCTTCGAAGAGTGCAATCTTCTTAAGGAGGCAGAAAAGAATGCCTAATATGCAGATGACAAAGACCCCTGCAGTAGAGCAGGATCCTATAGTAAGGAGCTGCAACTTCAACGAAGTAAGCTCCGGATATACCACCTTTGAGATGGCAAAGGGAGAAGCAGAGCGCTGCCTTCAGTGCAAGAACATGCCATGTGTTTCCGGCTGCCCCGTAAACGTGCGCATCCCGGAGTTCATAAAGGCTCTTAAGGAAGGGGACCTTGCAAAGTCTCACGAGATACTCAAGTCCACAAGCAACCTGCCAGCCATTTGCGGCAGAGTATGCCCCCAGGAGACCCAGTGCGAGCAGAAATGCGTGCGCGGCATAAAGGGAGAGCCTGTTGGCATCGGACGTCTGGAGCGTTTCGTAGCGGACTGGGGAATGGCTCATGCTGATGAGCTTCCGGCAGTAAAGCCCGCAGAGCCTAACGGCAAAAAGGTTGCAGTTGTAGGAAGCGGCCCTGCAGGACTTACCTGCGCAGGAGACCTTGCAAAGCTTGGCTACAAGGTAACTATATTTGAGGCACTGCACACACCAGGCGGTGTTCTGGTGTACGGAATCCCTGAGTTCCGTCTCCCCAAAGCCCTTGTAAGGACTGAGATCGCCACTGTGGAAGCCCTTGGCGTAGAGATAATAACTAACAGCGTTATAGGCAGGATGGAGACCGTGGATGAGCTCCTGGAAGAGTTCGACGCAGTATTCATCGGAAGCGGCGCAGGACTTCCCAACTTCCAGAGGATACCTGGAGAAAACCTCAACGGCGTTTATTCCGCAAACGAGTTCCTTACCCGTATAAACCTCATGAAGGCCTATAAGTTCCCGGAGGCTGACACTCCTGTAAGAGTAGGCAAGAGGGCTGCAGTCGTAGGCGGCGGAAACGTTGCAATGGACGCTGCACGTTGCGCAAAGCGCCTTGGCGCGGACGTTACTGTTGTATACAGAAGGTCCGAAAAGGAGATGCCTGCCAGGGTAGAGGAGATAGAGCACGCAAAGGAAGAGGGCATAAAGTTCCACCTGCTTTGCAATCCTCTGGAGGTCCTTGGAGACGAGAACGGCTTTGTTAAAGGCCTTAAGTGCATAGAAATGGAGCTCGGAGAGCCGGATGCTTCCGGACGCAGAAGGCCTGTTCCAAAGGCTGGCTCCGAGTTTGAGATCCTCGTCGACACCTTTATAGTTGCCATAGGCAACAGCCCCAACCCGCTCATAAAGAACACCACCAAGGGCCTGGATACCCAGAAGTGGGGCGGCATAATAGCAGACGAGGAGACCGGAAAGACCTCCAAGGCACGCGTTTACGCAGGCGGAGACGCCGTCACAGGTGCAGCAACTGTAATACTCGCAATGGGCGCCGGAAAGAAAGCCGCCGCAGCTATTCACGAGGAACTTAGCAAATAACATGTTGGACCGCTTTCTTGTAGTACTGTTTCAGGTAATAACGCTCTTTGTGATGATGGGCGTAGGTTTTGTGATGGGACGCACAAAGCTAATAACGCAAAAAGGCACTACCGAAATGTCCTCGGTACTTATCAATGTTGCGGCACCCTGCGTTATACTGACTACTTTCCAAATGGACTGGGATGTGCAGTTCCTTATCACTTTAGGTACAGGATCTTTGGCCATGCTTGGCTGTTACATTCTGTTTGCGCTGATAGTAAGACTCTTTTTCAGAAAACAGGATGAGGACAGCCGCGTAGTGCTGCAGTTCGGCTCCATGTACGGCAATGTCGGGTTTATGGGCATCCCCCTTGTAACTGCAGTGCTCGGCAACAGCAATGCCATATTTGCTGTCCTTGGAGTTGCCGTATTCGATCTTGTCGTCTTCACTCACGGAGCTTCCATGATGGGAGGGCGTAAAGCTGTATCAGTAAAGTCTATAGTTACCAATATGGTCCTTATAGCTATCGTAGTAGGTCTGTCCTGCATGCTGCTGAGAATAAGGTTCCCTCAGCCGCTGTATAATGCACTGAGTTTTCTTGCCAGCATGAACACTCCGCTTTCTATGCTGATCATAGGCGCTCAGCTTTCAAGGGCTGATCTGAAAAAGATCTTCAGTCAGCCTATATTCTACGCTGCAACTGCAGTCAAGCAGATACTTATCCCGGTCATAACGGCGCTCGTTCTGCTTCCTTTAGGGATGGACAAGACTTTTTACATAGCTATCGTGATAGTTTTCGCAACGCCGGCAGCCGGTTTTACGAGCATCTTTGCGGAGCGCTACGGACGCAACGTGGGGTATGCGGCACAGCTTGTCAGCCTCTCAACGCTGCTTTCTGTAATAACCTTGCCGCTGGCTGCGGTAATGGCGGAATATCTTATAAGCCTTGTTTAAAATGAGTAAAAGATCAGTGCGTAAAAATGTACTGATCTTTTAGTTTTGCTTCTTTACTTTAGCACGCTAATGTGGTAGCATAACAAACAATAAAAACTATGCTTTAGTACGCTAAAGGAGCAAAGTAAAATGAAAGGCATCCATTCAGCCGAGACTGACAAACTGTTCGAGACACTTCTGAAGCTCAGGACCGTAGACGAGTGCTACGATTTCTTCGAAGATCTCTGCACCATCAAGGAGATCAAGGATATGTCGCAGCGCCTTCAGATAGCCTGCCTTCTGAACAAAGGCCTCAGCTATCAGAGAGTAGCGGAGATGACTAACGTCAGTTCCGCCACCATAAGCAGGGTAAAGCGCTGCCTGGATTATGGCAGCGGCGGATATGCCAAAGCCCTTGAATCCATGGAGGAGTAGATCATGGATACTGTTGAAAAAACAAACGAGGCTCTTAAGCAGCTTTACGAGAGCTTCGCTTACAAACAATACAAGATGAGCAAGTTCGAGGAGTACGACCTCTACGCTGGAAACAAGGACCTGCTGGCTTCCGAAGGCATAATCACTTTTACGGATACCAACGGCAAGCTTATGGCCCTTAAGCCGGACGTTACGCTTTCCATAGTAAGAAGCACAAAAGAGCAGGCCGGCACAGTTTCCAAGGTCTTCTACAGCGAGAACGTATACCGCATCTCGGAAAGCTCAAAGACCTACAAGGAAATAATGCAGACAGGCCTTGAGTGCCTGGGGGACCTGGACGATTATTCAGTTCTGGAAGTGGTGCTTCTTGCGGCAAAGAGCCTTCTTAAGATATCTGACAAGGCCATTCTGAGCATATCACTGCCTTCGCTTATAAGCAGCGCAGTGGAGAGCCTCGGCCTTGGCCAGGAGGATTCCAAAAAGGCGCTGGCGCTAATAGAAAGCAAGAACATCCACGAGCTTGCAGCTCTTACGGAAGGCTGCGATAAAAAGGCTGCAGCGGACCTGTGCGTGCTTGCAAAGCTCTCGGGTAATGCATCGGATGTGCTGGAGCAGCTTAAAGAGCTTGGCATAGGAGAGGCAGACACCCGCATACTATCTCTTATATGCGAAAGCTTCTACAAAACAGGGCTCGGGGACATACTCAGGTTCGACCTTTCCGCAGAGTGCGGAACTGCCTACTACAGCGGCATAGTGCTCAAGGGATATATAGAAGGCATACCGTCTCCTGTGCTCTCAGGAGGCCGCTACGACGCTCTTGCAAGGCGCATGGGGAAAAAGTACGGTGCAATAGGTTTTGCCCTCTATATGGACCTGTTAGAGGCCTTCTCGAAGGTCTCAGAGCCTGCTGCGGCGGAAAGCGTGCTGCTTTACACCGAAGCCGGTTCTGCAGTGGACGTTCTTCTTAAAGCAAACGAACTTTCGGAGCAGGGCAAAAGGGTAAGAGCCGTAAGAGCAGTAAAAGGAGGGGTGAGCAATGTCTGAAGTCCTTAAAGTTGCGCTTCCTAAAGGAAGGCTTGGGGAAAAGGTCTACTCCATGTTTGCTGCATGCGGCTATGAGTGCCCGGAGCTTCTTTCCGGCAGCCGAAAGCTGATATTCACCAACGAAGAAAAAAGGGTCAGCTACTTCTGGGTAAAGCCATCGGATGTATCCGTTTATGTAGAACGTGGCGCTGCTGATATCGGGGTCTGCGGCAAGGACATTCTCTTTGAGTACGAACCCGACGTCTACGAGCTTGCGGATCTTAAGACAGGCATCTGCCGCATGGCAGTAGCAGCTCCGGAAAGCTTTACAGACGACCTTTCCAGAACGCTGAAGGTCGCTACCAAGTTCGGCCATATTGCCTCCGAATATTACTCGGACCTTGGCAGAGATATAGATATAATCCATTTGAACGGTTCCATAGAGCTGGCGCCTCTTCTGGGCCTCTCGGACGTGATAGTGGATATAGTTGAGACAGGCACTACGCTTAGGGAAAACGGCCTTAAGGAAAGAGAGACCATAGCACCTGTAAGTGCAAGGCTCATCTCCAATAAGGCCAGCTACATGTTCAAAAAAGACATGATAGACGAGCTTGCGGCAAAGCTTGGAAAGGAAGCATCCGGAAGATGATAAAGATATACAAATACGGAGAAGTTGCTCCGGAAGAGATATTTGCAAGGGCAGTTCCTCAGGTAAATGTGGAAGCTGTTGTTGCAGATATAATCGCAGACGTAAGAAAACGCGGAGATAAAGCGCTGTTCGAATACACAGAAAAGTTCGACAAGGCAAAGCTTGAGACCCTCGCGGTAAGCAGGGAAGAGATAGAAGAGGGCGCTGCAGCAGCAGGAGCAGAGTTCCTGGACGTGCTCACCAAGGCCGCCGAAAACATCAGAAACTTCCACAAAAGGCAGGTCAGAAACAGCTTTGTTATAAGCGAAAAGCCCGGCGTGGTTATGGGCCAGAAGATAATACCTATTGCCAAAGCAGGTCTCTACGTTCCCGGAGGCACGGCGGCATATCCGTCCACAGTGCTCATGGACTCCATACCGGCCAAGCTTGCCGGAGTGGAAGAGCTTGTAATGGTAACGCCTCCAGGTCCGGACGGAAAGCTTCCTGCAGCCATACTCGCAGCAGCTAAGGTTGCAGGCGTGGATAAGATCTTTAAGGTGGGCGGAGCTCAGGCGATTGCAGCTCTTGCTTACGGAACAGAGAGCATTCCTCGCGTTGATAAGATAGTAGGACCGGGCAATGCCTTTGTTGCAGAGGCAAAGAAGCAGGTCTACGGCCAGGTATCCATAGACATGATAGCAGGGCCAAGCGAGATACTCGTGGTTGCGGATGGAAAGTCCGATGCATCTTACGTAGCGGCAGACCTTCTTTCGCAGGCAGAACACGATAAGCTGGCCTCGGCAGTACTTGTTACTGACAGCATGGAGCTTGCGGAAAACGTTGCTGCAGAGATAGAAAAGCAGCTTCCGGCCCTTATAAGAGAAGAGATAGCCAGGGCTTCCATAGAAAACAACGGCAAGATCATTGTTGCAGACGACCTCTGGAAGGCCATAGACATTGCCAACGAGATAGCACCCGAACACCTGGAGCTGTGCATGGACAGCCCGTTCGACTACCTGGATGCTGTAAAGAACGCAGGATCCATATTCATGGGAAGAAGCTGCCCGGAGGCTCTTGGAGACTACTTTGCGGGGCCCAACCACACGCTTCCCACAAGCGGAACGGCAAGGTTCGCAAGCCCGCTTTCCGTGGATGACTTTATAAAAAAGACGCAGTTCACTTACTACACAGAAGCTGCATTTTCCAAGGATGCGCCTTATGTTGCAAGGTTTGCCAAAGAAGAGGGGCTTACCGGGCACGCAAGGAGCGCCCTTATTAGGACAGAAAAGTAAAGGAGCTTTATGAGCAGATTTTTCAGCAAAAACTACAGCAGCCTCGTGCCTTACGTGCCAGGGGAGCAGCCTAAGCATCTTTCCAGCTTCGTAAAGCTGAACACTAACGAGAGTCCTTTTCCTCCTTCGGATAAAGCCCTGGCATACGCGGCGGAAAATACAAGGCCTTTTAACCTGTATTCGGATCCGGAATGCACGGAACTTGTAAAGCAGCTTTCCAAAACTTATGGCGTGGAGCCGGAGAACGTGCTCTGCGGCAACGGTTCGGACGAGATCCTGTACTTTGCTTTTGCGGCTTTTTGCAGCGATGATCAGCCTGCAATGTTCGCAGACATTACCTACGGTTTCTACCCTGTGTTTGCTCAGATGGCAAGGGTACCGTACAAGATCATTCCGCTTAAAGATGATCTGAGCATGGATCTGGATGCTTTCTGGCAAAACGGGGCGGCTTTCATAGCAAACCCCAATGCGCCGACCGGTATAGCGCTCAGCGCCGCAGAGATAGAAAGCTTCGTAAGCGCCTATTCGGACCGCATAGTAGTTGTGGACGAGGCTTACGTGGACTTCGGGGCGGAAAGCTGCGTGGAGCTTACAAAGAAGTACGACAACCTGCTCGTTGTCCAGACCTTCTCGAAATCCAGGTCTATGGCAGGCGCCCGGCTTGGCTTTGCTATAGGAAACAAGGAGCTTATAGGGGACCTCAAGACTCTTAAGTACTCTCTGAACCCTTACAACATAAACTCTTATACAGCCGCTCTCGGCGTTGGAACATTGCTGGATCAGGGCTACACCGATAAAAACTGTTCTGTTATAATCGAAAACAGGCAGTACGCGTCGGAAAAGCTTAAGGAGCTTGGTTTCGAAATGACTGATTCCAAGGCCAATTTCATCTTTGCAAAACACAAAAACATGAGTGGAGAGGAAATCTACCTCAAGCTGAAGGAGAACAAGGTCCTTGTAAGGCATTTCGGGCTGGACAGGATAAAGGATTACAACCGCATAACTGTAGGCAGCCGCGCGCAGATGGATAGTCTGGCTGCGGCTCTGGAAAAGATACTTAAATAGGCACAGGGGGACACCATGAGAACAGCTGAGATAAACAGAAAGACCGCGGAGACGGACATCAGCCTTAAGCTTTGCCTGGACGGAAGCGGAAAGAGCAATATTCAGAGTGGCGTTGGTTTCCTGGACCACATGCTTACACTGTTTGCAAAGCACGGCAGATTCGATCTGGACCTTGTCTGCAAAGGCGATACCTATGTGGATGACCATCACTCAGTGGAGGACATAGGAATATGCCTTGGCGAAGCTTTTTGCAGTGCACTTGGGGATAAGGCCGGTATAAAGCGCTACGCAGATACCATACTTCCCATGGACGAGGCACTGATACTTTCCGCAATAGATATATCCGGAAGGGGCTTCCTGGCTTACGATGCAGATATTCTTGCAAACAAGGTCGGAAGTTTTGACACCGAGCTTGCCGAGGAGTTCTGGGAGGCTTTTGCAAGGAACGCCAAGCTTACGCTTCACATAAGACAACTTGCTGGAAAGAACGCTCACCACATTATAGAAGGGCAGTTCAAATCTGTTGCAAGAAGCATCAGGACGGCTGTTTCCATGGACCCGGATCTTAACGGCGAGGTCCCGTCCACCAAGGGCATCCTTTAGGGGGCTTTATGATAGCTGTTATAGATTACGGAGTCGGAAACCTGTTTTCTCTGAAAAGCTCATTTGCGGCGCTTGGACTTGAGGCTGTTGTAACATCGGATCCATTGGTTTTGGCCAAGGCTGATCATATAGTGCTGCCTGGAGTCGGGGCTTTCGGAGATGCCGCTGAAAAGCTTAAGACAAGCGGACTTTGGGACGTTGTAAAGTCCGAAGCTCACTGCGGAAAGCCGCTGCTTGGCATATGCCTTGGAATGCAGCTTCTTCTTGAGAAAAGCTACGAATTCGGACAATTCGAAGGCCTGGGACTGATACCCGGAGAAGTAAAGCCCATAGCAGACAAGCTGGCGGAAAAAGACGCTTCCGAGGGCAGCAGCTTTGCGGCAGATCTTAAGATACCGCAGATGGGCTGGAACAGCCTGATAATGACTAACGATTCTCCGATCTTCAAAGATACTAAAAACGGCGAGTTCATGTACTTTGTGCATTCTTTTTACTGCGATGCCCCGGCGGAAAACGTTACTTCTGTCTGCGAATACGGCGCAAAGCTTACCGCGTCCGTGCAGAACGGAAACGTTTACGGCTGCCAGTTCCACCCGGAAAAGAGCGGCCCGGCCGGCCTTCGCATACTCTCCGCATTCGCATCGTTATAGGGGACGGTTCTCCTTAACCAAAAGGATATAATTATGATAATTATACCTGCAATAGATATAATCAAAGGCAAAGCTGTAAGGCTCCTGAGGGGCGATTACGAGCAGATGACGGTCTACAACGATCATCCCGAAGAAGTTGCTGCAGATTTCAAGGCTTGCGGCGCGTCCTGGATCCACATCGTGGACCTGGAAGGCGCTAAAACTGGCCAGACGCCAAACATAGAGACTGTAAAAAGCATAATTTCCAGTTCCGGACTTAAAGCTGAAGTAGGCGGCGGCATCAGGAGCATGGATGTTATAGAGGCCTATGCCAAAGCGGGTGTTTCCAGAGTCGTGCTCGGTACCGCGGCTGTAAAGGACCCAGAATTCCTTCAGCAGGCTGTAAAGACCCATGGATCGTTGATAGCCGTAGGTGTCGACATAAAGAATAGTTATGTCGCAATAAAAGGGTGGACAGAGAACTCTGAATATAAAGCCTTTGAGTTCTGCAAAATGATGCAGCAGGCAGGGGTAAAGACTCTTATCTGCACGGATATTTCCAGAGACGGCGCTATGAAGGGCACCAATCTGGAGTTATACAGGCAGCTCAGCAATGAGCTGGATCTTGACATTGTAGCATCCGGCGGAGTGTCCACTCTGCAGGACATTGCCGATCTAAAGTCCTACGGTATATACGGCGCCATAATCGGAAAGGCTTACTACACTGGCGCTATAGACCTGTTCAAGGCCATAGATATAGCAGAAAACGGAGAACTCTCATGCTGACCAAAAGGATAATTCCCTGCCTGGACGTCCGGGACGGAAGGGTGGTAAAAGGCAAGAATTTCAAAGGGCTTTCGGACGTTGCCTCGCCTGTGGACCTCGGCAGCTTTTACTCCGAATGCGGCGCGGACGAGCTTGTTTTCTACGATATTACCGCTTCAGCTGAGGGGCGAAGACTGTTTACGCAGATACTTACTGAAGTTGCTTCAAAGATCTTCATTCCGCTGACAGTTGGCGGCGGCATCAACACTTTGGAGGACTTCGGCAGAGTGCTCAAGTGCGGCGCGGACAAAGTAAGTGTCAATTCCGGAGCCATCAAGGACCCGCAGCTTATATTAGAGGCCGCAAAGCGCTATGGCAGCCAGTGTGTTGTACTTTCAGCTGACGTTAAACGCGTGGACGGAAGCTATCACGTCTTTGCAAAGGGCGGCAGAGAAGATACAGGCCTTGATGCTGTGGAATGGATCAAACGTGGCGAGAGCCTCGGAGCCGGAGAGATAGTGCTCAACTCCATAGATACAGACGGCGTAAAGCAGGGTTTCGACCATCAGATGCTGAGCGATGTCTGCGGAAGCGTTTCGATACCGGTAATTGCCTCCGGCGGCGCAGGGTGCATAGAAGACTTCATAGAGCTTTTTAAAGAGTTGCCATTCGTAGACGCAGGCCTTGCTGCCTCCATATTCCATTACGGAGAGGTAAGCATTGCGGATCTTAAGAAGGTCATGGCTGCAAACGGCATACCGGCCAGGCTGTAAAATATTCCCAAAATGACAATTCGGGACCGTCCCCAATTGCGAAAGGAGATAAGATGGTAAGTGTTAATGAGATAAAGTTTGATGACAAGGGTCTGGTGCCTGCTGTTGTTGTGGATAAATTCAGCCGCAAGGTGCTGATGCTCGCGTGGATGAACAAGGAAAGCCTTGAAAAAACAATGGAGACGGGTCTTGCAACTTTCTGGAGCAGGTCCAGAAAAGAGCTTTGGACCAAGGGCGAAACTAGCAATAACTACATGCACGTAGTATCCATAACAGCTGACTGCGACCGCGACAGCCTTGTGGTAGTTGCGGAGCCGGACGGACCGGCCTGCCACCTGGGAACAGAGAGCTGCTTCGATTACCCGGTCTGGGACAGCCAGGAGCTTTCAGATTTTACAGCAGAGGGCCTTTACGGCCTTCTGGAAGGCAGAAAAGAACTGATGCCGGAAGGCAGCTACACCACCTATCTGTTCCAGAAAGGCACAGACAAGATACTCAAAAAGATAGGCGAGGAAAGCACAGAAGTAATAATCGCAGCCAAGGCAGAGGACAAAGCCGAAACTATCTACGAGATAGCAGATCTTGCTTACCATGTTATGGTGCTTATGGTGCAGCAGGGCATAAGCCTTAAAGATATAAGCAAGGAGCTGGCATCCAGGCACGTTATAGACCACAAGGTAAAGCAGGAAAAAATGACAGGAAACAAGGAGCAGAAATGATCAGATCCGATCTTCACATGCACACGGTATATTGCGACGGCGTGGATACTCCGGAGGACATGATACTGACAGCCCTGAAAAAAGGGCTCACAGCCATAGGCTTTTCCGGCCATTCATACGTTCCCTGCGAAAAAGGATACTGTATGAGCCCGCAGCGCACAGCAGCCTACCGCAGGGAGATCGTAAGGCTTAAAGAAAAGTACGCAGGGCAGATAAAGGTCTTCTGCGGAACAGAGCAGGACATACTTTCGAATATTCCAAAACAGCCTTACGATTACAGCATAGGATCGGTGCACTTTGTGCCTTACGGAAACGGTTTTTACCCTGTAGACTGGACAGAGGAAAAATACAAAGCTGCAGCGCAGGAACTGTTCGGCGGAGACCTTGTGGAGTACGCCGTTTATTACTACAGCATAGTTGCCGGAGTCTACGACAAGACCAAGTGCAACATTATAGGACATTTCGATCTTCCAAGTAAGTTCAACGAAAAAAGCCGCATCTACGATCTGAACGATGCCCGCTATGTTTTTGCGTGGCAGAGCGCGGCAGACCGCATAATTGCCGGTATGAAAGCAGACGGAAAGACGCCGCTTTTCGAGATAAATACAGGGGCGATCTCCAGAGGCTACCGCACGGAACCTTATCCAAGCAATGAAATAATGCAGTATCTAAAGGACAGGGGTGCTAAATTTGTTCTGTCCAGCGATGCCCACAGTAAGGAAAATATAGCTTACGGTTTTGAGGAATGGTACGACAAGCTGAGCAAGGAAGGATTTGAAATAATAAATTTCCTGGATGAGCTCTAAAATTTGTTGTGTTTCACATATAAAACATCAAATTATTTGTTGCTGATTTATAAAAACAATCAAATTTTACTTGACCTTTGGCCCCAAAGCGCAGATAATATATGGAAAATACATTTTGAGGGGTCATAGCAATGATATCTAAGAAAATGGCAGCTGCTCTTGAAAGCGGCATTTGCATCAGAGATATTTTTGAAGAAGGAAAGAAGCTCGCTGCTGTTTACGGCGCAGAGAACATCTTCAATTTCACTATAGGCAATCCCAGCATCGAACCGCCCCAGGTGGTTACCGATGCTCTTGTAAAGTATGCCAAGACCAAGCCCGGCCTTGCAGTCCACGGCTATCCGGCTAATGTAGGATTCCAGGACGTCCGCGAATGCATAGCTGCATATCTCAACAAGACTTACGGAACCAACTACGATTACAACGGCATCATTATGACCGTAGGCGCAGCTAACGCCATGGTCTGCCTTTGCAATGTTATTCTTGATGCAGGGGACGAGGTAGTTACCTTTGCGCCTTATTTCTGGGAGTACAGGAACTACGTGGAGAACCTCTACGGAAAGCTCGTTCCTGCGCTTTGCAATATGCAGACTCTGCAGCCGGATCCGGAAACCTTCCGCGCAGCTATTTCCGAAAAGACCAAGGCTGTATTCATCAATACGCCAAACAACCCCACTGGCGCAGTTTACACAGAAGAGTCTATCAAGAATATCGCTGCCATCCTGGAGGAAAAGCAGGCAGAGTACGGACACCCGATCTACCTTATTTCCGACGAACCCTACAGGCTCCTGTCCTACGATAAGCCTGTTCCTTACCTTACCAATTACTACAAGAACACCATAGTCGTCTATTCTTACAGTAAGACACTCTCCATCCCCGGAGAAAGAATAGGCTACATTTCCATACTTCCAAACGTTGAGGGCTACAAAGAACTGCTCACAGGCATCAATGCCGCCATCAGGTACCTTGGCATAGTTAACGCACCTTCGCTTCAGCAGAAGATGCTTCTGGACTGCTACGATGCCTGCGTGGATATTTCGATATACAAGAAGACAAGAGATATACTTTACAAAGGACTTACCGAGATAGGATACAACGTCATACACCCCGACGGCGCCTTTTACATGTTTATGCAGGCCCTGGAGGACGATGATGTCGCATTCTGCGAGAGGGCCAAAGAAGAACGCCTCCTGTTTGCTCCGGGAACTGCATTCTACGGCCCTGGCTGGGTGAGGATCTCTTATCCTGTTCCTGCCGAAGTAGCCGAAAGAAGCCTCCCGGCATTTAAAAGGCTATACGACAAATACAAGGGATAAGAA
>CADALS010000022.1 GCA_902788795.1 uncultured Eubacteriales bacterium
CTCCGCCTCTACACCGACGAGAACCAGGCCAACCCGGAACTGGAAGCCCTGTACTTCCAGTACGGCCGCTACCTGCTGATCGCCTCCTCCCGCACCCCCGGCGTCCCGGCCAATCTCCAGGGGCTCTGGAACGAGAGTATGGACCCGCCGTGGAGCAGCAACTACACCACCAACATCAACCTGGAAGAGAACTACTGGGCGGCCGAAGCGGCCGGCCTGGGCGAACTGCATGAAGTCCTGCTCGATTTCCTCCACCGCCTCGCCGCGACGGGACGAGAATCGGCGCAACGCTACTACGGCGTCGCCCGGGGCTGGAACCTGGGGCACAATTCGGACATCTGGGCCATGACCTGCCCGGTCGGCATGGAATCCAGCGACCCGAGCTGGGCGGACTGGACCATGGGCGGCGCCTGGCTGTCGACCCACATCTGGGAGCACTGGCTCCATACCCGCGACAAGGTGCGGCTGCAGAAGGATTACGCCGTCCTCAAGGGCGCGGCGGAATTCTGCCTGGACTGGCTGGTCACGAAAGACGGGGAATGGATCACCTCACCGGGCACCTCGCCGGAAAACCGCTACATCACCGACACCGGCTTCCGGGGCGCCACCCTGTACGGCGGCACGGCGGACCTCGCGATGATCCGGGAATGCCCGACGGATGCCGTGGCCGCTGCCCGGGTCCTCGGAATCGACGGGGATTTCATCCGGGAAGCGGAAAGCAAGCTGGCCGGACTCCGCCCGTATCAGGTCGGACGGCAGGGGAACCTGCAGGAATGGTACCATGACTGGGCGGACGAGGATCCCCGCCACCGCCACCAAAGCCACCTGTTCGGCGTCTACCCTGGCCACCAGATCACGGAAGGACGGCTGGCCGATGCCGCACTGAAGACTCTGGAGACCAAGGGATTCGAGACGACCGGATGGAGCTGCGGATGGCGGATCAACTTGTACGCCCGCCTGGGTGAAGGCGAGAAAGCATACCGGATGTACCGGCGGCTCCTGCGCTACGTCAGCCCGGACGGCTACCGCGGCGACGACGCCCGCCGGGGCGGCGGCACCTATCCCAACCTGCTGGATGCCCACTCCCCTTTCCAGATCGACGGGAACTTCGGCGGCTGCGCCGGCGTCCTGGAGATGATCCTCCAGTCTGCCGCGGACGGATCCGTCAAGACACTTCCCGCCCTTCCGGAAGCGTGGAAGTCCGGTTCCGTCAAGGGTCTGCGGACCCGTGGCGGAAAGACCGCGGACATGGTCTGGAAGGACGGGAAGGTCAAGAAACTGCGCCTGCGCTAACCTACTTGATCGAGCGGAACATCTTGTCGATGCATTTCTTTTTCTGCTCGATGTTCGGGTGGACATAGAGATTGAGCGTCGTGTTGATGCTGGAATGTCCCAGGATGACACTGACGGTCTTGTAGTCGCAGTTGCTCTCGATGCAACGGGTTGCGAAACTGTGCCGCAAACCGTGGAATTTCAACGGCGGGATGCCCAGCCTGCGCATCAGCCGCTTGTAATAATTGCGGTACGTACGGGGCTCCGTTGGGACGGCTTCGTTCGTCAGCAGGTAATAGTCCGGATTCATCACGCGGCGGAACGGTTTCAGCATCCGGTTCAGGTCGGAGGTCATCGGGACGTCCCGCGTGGAGTTGAGCGTCTTCGGATTGCCGATGACCAGCTGGGTCCGCCGGTTGTCTCCGTCCACGATATAGATTCGTTCCACGGTCTTGCAGACATGGATGACCCCGTGGTCCACATCGAGGTCTTTCCACTGCAGGGCGCAGACCTCTCCGATCCGCAGGCCGCCTGTCAGGCAGATGTAGATCCCGAGATTCTTGAACGTGAAGTTGGACTGGACATATTCCAGGACCTTCCGGTGGTTGTCCACCGTCAGGACACTCAGTTCTTTCTTGTCCTGCTGGGAAGGATAGCGCACATCCCATTCCACATAATCGCACCAACCGTATTTGGCTCCGAAACGGACAATCATCTTCAAAACAATCAGGATATCCTTGACGGATTTCTGGCAAAGTCCCGCCTCCATTTTCTGGATAGCGAACTGCTGGACATCATATTCCCTTATTTCGGTCCTGTCTCCGAAATAAGGGAGAATATGATTCTGCAGAATCAGGATATAGGCGGAATAGGTAGACAGCTTGACGAAAGCTTTCTTGTCTTGTTTCCAGGCATCTGCGATTTCTGCAATTGTCTTTCTTTGTGTAATCATAGCATCATATGTTAATAGATAGTGTTCCATTATGATATAAAAAAAAAGCAAACCTGCACACCCTTTATGGCGCGCAGGTCGCTTTTTTTGACCTTTTAACCAATTAGAAAGACAATTCTTCTCCTTTATAGAAATCCAGCAGTTTCGTCTGGTAGAGTTGCTCGTACCGGGACTGGACCAGATCGGACTCCGCTTTCATCAAGGTGTTTTTCGCTTCGTTGAATTCCGTGATGTTCGCTTTCCCGTTTTCATACTTCGCGCTGACCAGTTCGAAAGATTCCCGGGCGCTGTCGCAGACCTGACGGCTGCTGTAGTATTTGTCCTGGGATGCCCGGGCGCTGTACCATGCCTGCTGGATCTCCTTGTACAGGGACTTGCGGGCATTTTCCAGCTGCAGCGCCTGCGAACGGCTGTTGAGTTCCGCCGTCCGGAGATTGTTGCGGTTGGACATCCGGGAGAAAATCGGAACGCTGAGACTCAGCCCGAGCTGCTGGCTGAAGTTGTTCCGCATCTGCGAAGAGAACGAGGCGCTGCTGCCCAGGGACGAGGTATAATAGCCGGTGCCGACACCGCCGCTCAGGGAAAGGGACGGCAGGAAAGCGCCCTTGGCCAGGGCCACCCGGGCATCCGCCACCTCCAGGCGCTTCTGCTCCGCCTGAATCGAAGCCTTCCGGTCCACGGCCTGCTCATAAATCGCATCGGCACTCTCCAGGAGCCGGATCTCGAGGGCTTCCGGATCGGGCCGGACGATGGAGAAACCGTCCGGATCCGGGAGTTCCAGCAGTTGTGCCAGATCCAGCAGGCTGAGCCGCAGGTTATTGGAAGCCTGCGTCCGCTGGTAAAGGCTCTGGGCATGGGACGCCTTCTGCTGGGCCAGTTCGGCCGCCGAAGCCTTCCCGTTCCGGAGCATCTCCGTCAGACGCACGACCTGCATGGAATCGATGACGATCTGGTTCTCCGCGACCTCCAGGATCTCCATGTTATACAGCACCTGCACATAAGCCTGAGCCACCGCGACGCGGATGTCGTCCTTGGCTTTCTCCAGGTCGGCGGTCGCCGCCGCCAGGTTCAGCCGGCTCAGGGCGATGTTGTCCCGGATCTGGAAGCCCTGGAAGACCGGCACGTCCACCCCGATGTTGAAATTCGTGGAAGTCGAATTCGTATTGGTCGCATAGGTGTTGTTGCCGAGCAGGGAACGGCCGGCGCTGAAACTCTCCGAAGCCCCGGCGCTGACACCCGGCAGACGGCGGTTCCGGGCGGTGTTCAGTTCGATCTCGCTCTGGCGGACACTGATTTCGCCCTGGCGGATCGTCATGTTGTTCTCCAGTGCATGACGGATACACTGCGGCAGGGTCCAGGGCTGCGCCCAGGCGCCCAGGCCGGCGCCCAGCAGGGCGCATGCAATCAGAATGCGTCTCATGGCTCTTCGGTTTCAAGAATCTGGTTGCCGCGGACCTTGTCGCCCGCCTTCAGGCCGGACTGGACCTCGATGTTGACACCGTCGCTCAAGCCGGTAACAGACGCTGTTGTGGAGGATATGAAGATGTACGGCTCCATAGGCCGCGGATTTTCGCAGAAGTCCAACCACTCCACAGACGTCTATCAGGATGCCCGCGAAACAGTCCTGAACTTCGTCAACGCGGATCCGGAAGAATACACCTGCTTCTATGTGAACAGCACCACAGACGGCCTCAACAAGCTGGCTTCGGCCCTTGTGGAAAGCCCGGACGATCTGGTCCTGGCAACCCGCATAGAGCATCATGCCAACGACCTTTCCTGGAGAGAGCGCTGCAAGGTCATCTACGCAGAGGTCAAGGACGACGGCCGCGTGGACTACGACAACCTTGAAAAGATGCTCAAGGAAAACGAGGGCAAGGTAAAGTACGTTACCATAACAGCCGCGTCCAATGTTACCGGCTACGTTACCGACGTGCACAGAGTGGCTAAGATGGCTCACGAGCACGGCGCTATGATCATAGTGGACGGAGCCCAGATCGTTGCACACAGGGAGTTCTCCATGAAGGGCGCCACTCCGGAGGAAGACATAGATTTCTTCGTATTCTCCGCTCACAAGATGTACTCTCCGTACGGCGGAGGCGCTGTGGTCGGCCGCTTTGAGATACTCAACAAGCACCTTCCGACCTTCTACGGCGGAGGCATAGTAAAGCTTGTTACAGACTACACCGTAAAGTACAAGAACGCACCAGATTCCTACGAGGCAGGTTCTCCGAACTATGCAGGCGTAGTTGGCATGGCAAGAGCTATGGAGGTCCTCAAGGAGGTCGGTTTTGACGCCATCTCCGCCCACGAGAAGGTCCTCAACCGCAGGCTCATAGACGGTCTCAAGAAGCTGCCCGGCATCATCATCTACGGCGACTCCGAGAACATAGACGACCGCGTAGGCGTTGTTACCTTCAACTTCGAGGACATCAACTCCTTCGTAATAGCTCAGAAGCTTGCGGACCGCGGCGGCGTTGCAACAAGGCGCGGCGCATTCTGCGCTCACCCGTACGTCTGGCGCATGATGGGCATCTCCGACGAGCAGGCCAAGACCTACGAGAACTGCATAGACATGAACACTCCGGGTATGATACGCGTAAGCTTCGGTATCTACAACACAGAGGAAGAGGTAGACCAGTTCCTGAAGATCTTAGAGAGCGTTCTGGACAGCGCCAGAGTGGACACCCAGAAGAACGAGCTGGCTATACCGGCATACTGATACTAAAACTCAATAAAAAAGCAGGGCACAAGCGGCCCTGCTTTTAGTTTGCACTGGTTTTCTATTTTTCCTTGCCCTGCCATACGACTACCTGCGGGAACGGGATCTCTATGCCGCCTGCATCCAGCGCCAGCTTCAGCTCGCGGTTGAGTATCCTGCGCGCGTTGTAGATATTGGACTCGTGGACATCTGCCACGACCTTGAGATCCACGGAAGAATCGCTCAGGTCTTCCACGCCCATGTACCTGGGCCTTTCCGGGAACATCTCCGGATACTTGCCCGGAAGGGTATCCAGCATGTCGTTTATTACCTTTTCTGCCCTGATCAGGTCCGCGCCGTAGGCTATGCTTACTATAGATACCGCTACGGAGGAAACGTCTGACAGGTTGGTAAGCACGCGTATGTCGGAGTTGTTCATTATCCTGATGTTTCCGCCAACGTCCGCTATCTGCGTGGAAACTATGCCTATGGAACGCACCGTTCCGCGGAAGCCGTCCACGCTGATGATATCGCCCACGTAGAAGCGGCCCTCAAACAGTATGAATATTCCCGCGAAAATGTCCTCTATAAGGGACTGCGCTCCGAAGCCAATTATCAGGGCTAAGATGCCAAGACCGGCTATAACTGTAAGCACATCCGCGCCCAGGATGTTGAGCCCGAATATTATCGCAAAGATCACCACTGCGTAGCGGATCACGTTGCAGGCCATGCCTTTGAGCGTTTCGCCGCGGCGGGACTTTGTCTTAAGCAGGCCTATCAGCAGCATCAGTATGCGGTAGACGGCCCAGCAGCCCGCTATCATAAGCACCAGCGCCACCAGCCTCATAAAATCGAAGCCGCCTTCCGGGGTGCGCAGCGGTATGTATTTGCCCAGGAATGTCTGGTTGAAGAGCTTCAGCGCCTCTTTTTGCGGCGAACTGAGGAAGAAGCACAGATCCGGGAAGCACACCAGCAGCAGAACGACTATTATGATGCAGGCTATAATTATCTTGCCTGCGCCGCCTTTGTGCTTTCTGACCTTTTTCTCTTTATTATCCGAGCTCATGAGGGTCCTCCTTTCGTGCCCTGAGTTTTAGCTTGCTTATTCTGTATAGACAACATCGTTGCTGGAGAAACGCAGATTGTTGTTGCCGTTGTAAACAAAGTCTACGCGGAAGGTGGATCCCGGCACTCTGTATTCGTCCGGTATCATTATGGAGCTGTAATCGCCGTATTCGTAGCCGCCTTCGTTAACGTACATGCCTGCGCTGTATGAGTAGAGCGCTACATAGCTGAACTCGTAGCCGTTTTCGCTCATGGTGTTCATTATGTGGTTGGAGTCGAGGGTGTAATGCACGTAGGCGTCATTATACCATGCTTCGATAAGCTTCTCTCCGCATCTGCTGCAGCTGGCCTGGCCGTTGGTCGGGCGGGTGGGGAAGCTGTGCCCTATGCCTTCTTCCCATTCAGGTGTGGATGGTCCGGTGTTGGGTTCCAGCTGTCCGCACCTGGAGCAGAGGGACAGGTAGTAGTATTGTATTCCCACGCACTGGTTGCCGGACTCTATCTGCTTTGTCTGTGCATAGCTGCGTATTGGCCGCTTGCGGTGCAGGTAGCGGCAGTTTCGTTCTCCCTTACTGCGGCAAAGCTGTGGCCAAGCGGCGCAACTGCTACCACGGTCCTGGAGATCTCCTCCTGGCACCTGCTGCAGTAGACTACGTTCTCGTACTGTCCGCCGGCGGTGCATGTTGCGGCCTGCTCGTTTTCCTTGACGGGGTCTCCGCCGCTGTGGCCGAGCGCCGGTGTTATAAAGCTGGTAAGGGATATCTCTTCTCCGCAGAGGCTGCAGAGCACTATTTCCTCGTAGGAACCGTCCTCGGTGCAGGTGGCCGGAGCCTCGCCGGTGGTGATGGGCTTTCCGGGGCTGTGCGGCTTCTTAGCAATAGTTACGAGCGTGCGTGATAATTCTTCTCCGCAGACCGTGCATTTGATGGTCTGGGTGTAGCTGCCTTCTGCGGCGCAGCTGGCATCCACCTGGTTTTCGCGCACGGGGGCAGCCTCCTTGTGGCCTGCAGGCGGGATCGCGGCAAAGGTGTGGACTCCGCATTCGGTGCAGACTATCTCGGCCTCGCCTTCCTCTGTGCATGTAGGCTGTTTGCTTACGATCTGGTGCCGCAGGTCGTACTTGTGGGGCGCGTTGGGGTCTCCCTCCCATAGCCTGGCAAGCTCGCTGTAGGTGTATCCGGTCTGCTGGGTAAACGCGCTGCGGCGCGCTCCTTCTGCGGCTTTGTTTGCCTCCTTGTCCGGCCCGAAAGCCGCAAACGCAACAACAGCAACGCTAACAAAAAGGACCGCGGCTCCGCCTCTTACTGCATAGCCAAGGAGTTTTTGCAGCAGGGCATAGCGGTTCCTCTCTTTGCGCTTTTCGCGGCGCGCTTCGGCAGGGTCCTCGCCGGCAGGCGGAAGTCCCTGGAATATGTTCTCCTCTTTGCAGGTAACTGAAGACTCTTTAAAAAAGTTTATATCGGGGTATACAGGATTGTATTCGGGCAGCGCGGTATGCTCCGGAATAAAAGTGTTTTCCGGACGCTGAGGGAACTCCGCATTAAAGGTCTGGTTCTCTTTCATTGCTGCCACCGTAACGAAAAAGTAATATCTACCTATCTTGATTATACAGCATCTGCGGAGATTGACAATAAGTTGGCAATTAATAAATCCCTTTTATTATTTATTGCCATCATTTTGACGCCGTCAAAGCCTTCAAAAAGGACTAAATGGCCCGCTTTGAGGGCTGTTCTAGTTGAATGCTTGCGTTTTTTGTAATATAATATAGTGAATTATAATGTTGTTTAAGCGGAGGATCGCTAAATGAGATGTAGAGTATGTGGATATGAAGTCGGTTCGGACGCTACGCATTGCCCAATGTGCGGAAGCAAGATCACCCCTGTGGCAAAGGTGGTCTCCGACAGCGAACTTAGCTGGAATACAAAGGATTTCCCAAAGCCAAAGGAAATGGAGGACATCAAGATGTCCTGGCCGGATCTTAACGCCCGCGGAAGCCACGCAGTACCGGTCCCGGAGGAAAAGATAGAGGAGGCTCTGGACAAGAAAGAGACTCTTTCTGTAATGTCCAAGGACGCTTCCGAGGGCTATGTTTCCATGCCTTCAGCAGACGCGGAAAAGGAAGCTCCAAAGGAGGAGGCAAAGCCCGCAGAGGCTGCAAAGCCTGCTGCAGAAGCGCCGCGCTCCACCATGGAGGTCCGCACAGCCGGCGCGGAGGACGCAAAGCCTGCAGCAGAAAAGGAGGATGCTCCTTCTTACTGGTACACCCAGAAGTTTACTGCAACAGGCATAATGCAGACCGGTCCGGCATGGCCCGTAGCTCCAGGCTCAACAAGGCCTGCATACCCGGCAAAGGCCACGATAGAGTCCATGACTCTTTCCGATCCGCTTCCGATAGCAGACCAGACTGCAAACAAAGCAAAGGCTCCCGGCTTTACCCTTAACGATCTTCTCGAAGAATACGGGGATCCCAAGCTTTCCGAGGACGATAAAACTGCCACAAGGACCTACGTAAACAGGTCTTCCCTTGACGATACTCTCCAGGCCAAGAACGATGCCTTCCAGAAGCTTCTGGATCAGGAGTACGACAGGCTCCACGCTATGCACGGAGAAAATGCTTTAAAGGATCTTCTGGACGACAACCGTTTCGTTCCGGACGAGAGCGTTAAAGCCAAGGATCTTTCCACCTTCGAAAAGATGCTGCTGGAGGCAGATCCTGCCCCGGTAGACGATACTCCTGCCCACAAATTCTTCAGCGCGCCCGCAGCAGACGAGGCCGCTGAGACAGCTCCGGATCTTGCAGCTCTTGTTGCACACTCCGGCGATCCTTCAAAATACGATATAAACCATATAGAAAACACCATCAGAGATCTTCAGAAAGAAGAAGAACTTGCGGAACAGCGCCGCAAAGAGCGCCTAAGGCAGCTGGCAGAAATGGCAGCAGCCCGCGATGCTTACTTCAGCACCATCAACGCGGAAAAGGACAAGGAAGAAGAGCACAAGATAGACGAGGCTAAAGTTGCCGCAGCGTTTGCCGCAGGCAGAGATACTTCCGAGTCCGATGCTCCGGCAGCAGCGTCCATAGCCGATGCAAGCCCCGTTTCCCTTTGGGACGATAACGACATGGAGCCCACCAAGGAGATCCCTGTAGGCAGCATACTCAAGGCCCTTGCCGCAGGCGGAGCCGTTGCCGCAGTGGAAAAGAGCGTTGAGGCCGCTGCAAAGCCCGCAGAGGCTCCTGCAGCTGCAGCTGAGCCGGTAAAGACCGCTGCTATGGCTGTTGCTCCTATCGCAAGCATCAAGGAGGACCTCAGCAAGACTATGGTCTTCCGCCGCAGCCTTACCGAAGAGGCAGAAGAGCGCGCAAAGCTCTACGAAGACGCGGTGGAGCCGGAACCCATCAAGACCGCTGCCAAGCACGTTGTGGAGCCTATTGCCAACGCTGCAGCAGAGCTCGCCAGAAAGTACGAGACCGCAGCCGAGGAAGACAACGCCAAGAGCGACGACGAGATCTTCGAGGAAGCTGCAGATATACTGGACAACGCAGACGATGCCGCCGCAGCTGCAGAGGAAGCCAAGGACGCTGCAGCTGCAGAAGAAGCCAAGGACGATGCCGCAGCAGCTGCAGAGGAGGTAAAGGCGGAAGCTGCAGCCGTAGCTAAGGTCGCTCCGGAGCAGACCGATCCCGAAGACGGCGCAAACGCAGCGCCCATCAGGATAGCAGCCGCTCTTGCAGCAGCAGCCAGCATGGCAAAGGTATCCGAAAAGGCCACAGCAGAAGCAGCAGCTGACGACAGCGCAGCAGACGCCTCTCCGGTATTCACCGCAGAGAATGATGCCGCAGACGATGCAAGCTTCATAGCAGGCCTTGCAGACGCAGACGACGCAGCCGCAGATGCAGTCTCCGCCAACGCAGCCGCCGATGCAGTATCCGCAGATGCCGCCAACGCAGACGATGCAGAAGACGCAGTCCGCCAGGCAGAGGAGACAGCCAAAAAGGCTGAGGCTCAGGCCGCAGCAGTAGAAAAAGAGCTGGGCGCAGACGTAGACGATGCCCGCGCAAGGATAGCAGCTGCCATCGCCGCAGCAACAGCAGCTTCCGCCGCAACAGACTCTGCAGCACCGGCAGACGATGCCGCAGACTCCGCAGCAGAAGACGCTTCCAAGGACGATGTCCTCAGCGAGGCCTTCGCCGCAAACGCAGCCGTAGACGAGCCCACCCACCCGTTCGACGCAGCAGACGTTAAGGATGCAGCCGGGGAAGACGGAGATGACGGCGCAGAAGATGCAGCCGGGGAAGACATAGAAGAGTCCAAGCCAAAGCACATCTTTCTTAAGATAATAGCTATAATCCTTCTGATCTGCGCAATATTCGAAGGCGCCGTGTTCGGCCTCAAGAAGCTGGCACCGGACGCTCAGATAACTCAGAATGCCATCCAGATAGAGCAGGGCATAGGAGATGCCCTCACATCGCTGTACGACACCGTGTACAACGCGATACAGAACATATTCGGCGGCAACTGACAAAGAATGATACACAAGGGGATATCAAATGGATAACGATAACAACGCAGTCGAAAAACAGCAGCAAAAGACAAAACGCAAAATAACCCTGATAGTGGCTATAGTATTTGCTGTCATTGCCATTATCTTCGCATGCTCAGACTTTATAACGGACCTCATCTGGTTCGGCGAAGTAGGCTACGTTTCCGTGTTCCTCAAGGAGATCGCCACCAAGATAGAGATAGGCATCCCGGCATTCCTTGTCATAACAGCTATAACCTTCGTTATTCTCAACGCTCTTAAGAAGAACTTCCTTAAGAACAACAACTTCAAGCTGGAGACAGAAAAAGACAAGAAGGCTGTCCGCAGGGTAAGGCTGGTCATATCCGTTATAGTAGGCCTGTTCCTGTCCATAGTCCTCGTGAGCAAGCTGTGGTTCAACCTGCTGGAGTTCATAAACGCCACAGATTTCAATATCAAGGACCCGCTCTTCAGCAACGATGTAGGCTTCTACATGTTCAAGTACGAGTTCCTTAACGGCCTGGCTTCCAGCGCCATGATGGTCATCGTTGCTTTCCTGGTAGCCACGGTACTGTTCCACTCCATACTTGTAGGTATCGCAACACCTACCGAAGAGCGCCAGAGCGCGCCCAGGCAGGAGGAGTTCGAATTCGACCCCACCAACCCTCTGGGCTCCATACTCAAGGGCTTCGGCTCCAAGATAGACGATGTTAAAGAAAGCGCGGAGCAGAGCGGTCTTGTCCTTAAGGGCAAGGCAATACTCAAAGTAGCCATGAAGGAGATCGTAGTCCTCGGCGTGCTGCTCTGCCTTACACTTGCAGCAAGGCTCTACCTTGGCAGGTTCGGCCTGCTCTACGGAGGCACAGGCGTTGCCTACGGAGCCGGCTATACAGATGCTAACGTAACGCTCAACGTGTACCGCATACTCATAGTTCTGGCCCTTGTGGAAGCGGTCCTGCTTATAGTCGCAGCCGCCAAGAAAAAGATCAAGTTTGCTCTTATAGTTCCTGTGGTAATGATAGCAGTTTCTGTTCTCGGCACAGGCGCGGCAATGCTGGTCCAGAACGTTATAGTAGAGCCTAACGAGCTCTCCAAGGAAAGCCCCTACCTTCAGAACAACATCACATATACCCGCCTGGCCTACGACCTTGCGGATATAAAGGACGAGGAGTTGGATCCCCAGGCCAACCTCAACATCAAGGACGTGCTCCGCAACATGGGCACCCTGTCCAACCTCAGGATCAACGACTTTGCACCTTCCAAGCAGTTCTACACCCAGACCCAGTCCATAAGAGCCTACTACACCTTCCACGATGTAGACGTAGACCGCTACAGCATCAACAATGAATACACCCAGGTGTTCCTCTCTGCCAGAGAGATAGACTCCTCCAAGGTAGAGGATTCCTGGCTCATAAGGCACCTTAAGTACACCCACGGCTACGGCCTGACCCTCTCCAGAGTTGATAAGATCACCAGCAGCGGCCAGCCGGAGATGCTCATCCAGAGCATCCCGCCGGTATCCCGCATCCCGGAGGTCCAGATAACAAGGCCGGAGATCTACTACGGAGAGATCAACAATGACTACGTTATCGTAAACACCAAGGAAGAGGAGTTCGACTACCCCTCCGGAAACTCCAACATCTACTGCAACTACCAGGGCACAGGTGGCATAAAGCTCAACCTGGCCAACAGGCTGCTGTTTGCGCTCAAGACAAAGAGCCTTAAGACCCTGGTCTCCACAAATATAACCGGAGACTCCCGCATACTCATCTACCGCAACATAATGGACAGGGTACACAAGATAGCTCCCTTCCTTACCTACGACGATGATCCCTACGTAGTAACAGTAAACGGCGGCGTTTACTGGATAGTGGACGCATACACACAGAGCACTCTCTATCCTTACTCCGAGCCCTACGACACCCGTTACGCAACCAACTACGTGCGCAACTCCGTAAAGATAATAATAGACGCTTACAACGGAACTGTAGACTTCTACGTAGTAGATCAGGAAGATCCTATAGCAGTAACGCTTTCCCGCATCTATCCCAAGCTCTTTAAGTCCATGGACCAGATGCCGGAGGCCTTCAAGGCTCACCTGCAGTACCCCAACGCTCTGTTCAACATCCAGGCCAAGGTCTACACCAAGTACCACATGACAGACGTTGCAGTTTACTACCAGAAGGAAGACGCGTGGGAGATAGCCAAGGACATCTACGGACAGACCCAGGCTACCATGACCTCCAACTTCTTTATCATGAAGCTGCCCGGCCAGGACGCTCCTGAATTCGTGAGCCAGGTGGCCTACACTCCGGCAGGCAAGGACAACCTTACCGGTATCCTTATTGCCCGCTCGGACGGCGCCAACTACGGAGATATAGTCCTCTACCAGATGCCAAAGAGCAAGATCATCTACGGTCCGCTGCAGATAGAGGCTAAGATAAACCAGGATACGGAGATCTCCAGGGACTTCACCCTCTGGGACAACAGCGGTTCCACCTACAGCCGCGGAGAGATGTTCGTAATTCCTATAGAAGATTCGCTGCTCTACGTAGAGCCTGTCTACCTGGAGGCATCCACAGGAAGCCTTCCGGAAGTCAAGAAGGTAATAGTGTTCTACAACGAGAAGCTTGCTTACGCAGACACGCTTGCCCAGGCTCTGGACATACTGTTCGGCAAGGGCGCCGGAGATCCTCTCCTTACACCTTATCCTATAGTCACCGGCAACGAGATGGCTGACGAGATAGAGCGCAGGGAGAAGGAGGGCGAAGACCCCGTAGATCCAGTGGATCCAGTCGATCCGGATCAGAAAGACAAGACCATAGCAGAGCTTGCTAAGCTTGCTCAGGAGGCATACGACAACGCCCAGGCCGCTATCAAGGATGGCAACTGGGCCGATTACGGCAAATTCATGCAGCAGCTGTCTGACATCCTTGCTCAGATGGCAGGAAAGGAAGAATGATGTTCAGCGAGTACAACGACCTGCTTTACCGCATCGCGCCTGAAGATCACACCAAAGAAAGACTCACAGCTATCCTCGGGAAACATCCCGAGGTAGCTTTTGTTTCACTCGTAGGCGTGGATATAAACGGCAACGACACAGACGAGAAGATCCCTGTAAGACTGCTTCTGGAGGATACCGCAGATTTCCTCCTGCACGGCGTCCAGACGGACGGTTCCTCCGTACAGCTGCCGCTGATAGCAGACATATCCAATGCTAAAGTTACCCTGGTGCCGGACCTTGGCGTCAACTGGTACGTGGATTACAACAAGGAGCACCTTGCAGATGTAGGCACGGAAAACTACCTGCCCGTAGGTACCCTGCGCATCCCGGCCATCCTGGTCCACAACGACGATATGGAAGTCGGCTCCAGAGTTATACTCCGCGATGCTATAAAGGTATTTAAAGAGCAGATAAAAGAGCTCATAGAAGAGCACCCCTATATAACCAAATACATAGCCCTGGAGAACGTGGCGGATCTGGACAGCATAGAGCTCACCTCCGCAACAGAGATGGAGTTCTACGTAAAGACCCCGCACGAGGTCGCGGACAAGGAGCGCCTCCACACCTCCCAGGAGCTTAAAGAGCAGTACTGGAAGAGGACAGTAGGCCCTGTGCGCACAGCCATGGAGCAGACCCTGCTGCTTCTGGACAAGTACGGCTTCTCCGTGGAGATGGGCCACAAGGAAGTCGGCGGCGTAAACCCGGAGATGATGGAAGGCGGAGATCTTTCGCACATCATGGAGCAGCTGGAGATAGACTGGAAGTACTCCGATCCCATGCAGGCTGCCGATAACGATGTAGAGATACGCTACATGATAAAGGACGTGTTCCGCTCCTGCGGCCTGGATGTAACATTCATGGCCAAGCCTGTTGAAGGCGTTGCCGGCTCCGGAAAGCACACCCACCTTGGCGCTACCGCAAGGCTCAAAAACGGCAGGCTGGTGAGCCTGTTTGCTCCCAAGAACCCCAGAAGGGACTACCTGAGCCCTATAGGCTTCGGAGCGCTCATGGGCCTGCTTAAGAACTACGAGATAATCAATCCTATAGCAAACTCCACAACAGACGCTATCAACCGTCTGAAGCCCGGCTTTGAGGCTCCTGTAAGCATCGTGACCAGCCTTGGGCCAAACGTGGAGACCCCGTCCAGAAACAGGAGCGTTCTGGCCTGCGTCATAAGGGATCCGGAAAAGCCCCTGGGCACACGCTTTGAGCTCCGCTCGCCCAACCCCAAGAGCAACACCTACCTGGTGCTGGCGGCCTGCCTTATGGCTATGCTTGATGGTATCAGAGCCGTGCTGGAGGAGGAAAAGGACCCGCAGCAGCTGCTGCACTCCATCTCCAAGAAGGCAGAGGACGACGATTTCTACCTGGAGACCGGCCGCGTCTACCGCTCCGAAAAGAATATTTTCGAGGCATTCAGCGCGGAGGAAAGGGACCACATATTCGGCCACACACCTGTAACTGCCTGGGAGAACATCAGCGCGTTCGAGCGTTTCCCGGACAAGACCAGGGTGCTCTACTGCGGCGGAGTGTTTGCGGAGCTGGATGTTGAATCCTTCAAGACCGCAGCGCTGGACAACTGGGTCCGCGAGCTCCATGACCGCATAGTTCCGGAGCTCAGGGACCGCGTGCGCCGCTGCAAAAAGCGCCACAACGAGGCCGACTGCTCGGATCTGGACAGGCAGAGATATCAGCGCATAAAGGAGCTGTCCGCAGAGATAGCCCGCGACAGCAGCGGAAGCGTATCGCTTCTTACCGAGCTTGCAAGGGCCCTGGAGGACAAGAACTACCAGATGGCCTCCAACCTGCAGCTCGTAACTGTAGAGCGTGTTCAGGCCCTGGAAGCCGTCTACGCGGAATACTGCCGCAACATACTGTAAATATAAAGGAAAACAAATGCTTGCATTCGTCAGCGGCGCCAGCCGCGGAATAGGTGCAGCCTGTGCTGTGGAGCTTGCCAGGCAGGGCTGCGATGTGATAATAAACTACAACAAGTCCAGAGCCGCTGCAGAAGAGGTAGCCAAAGCGGTAGTCGCCCGCGGCAGCAAAGCAATGCTCTGCCGCATGGACGTTTCGGACCCCGGCGCCGTAAACGCAGTCTGCTCGGAGCTGGTCCGCATGCACGGCACCCCGGACATACTCGTAAACAACGCCGGCATCAGCATCTCCGGCCTGGTGCAGGACATGACCGAAGACCAGTGGGATGCCCTTATCAACGGCAACCTGAGGAGCATGTTCCTGCTGTGCAAGGCGTTCGTGCCCGGCATGGTGAGCCGCAAGAGCGGCTGCATAGTCAATATCTCCTCCATGTGGGGCCAGACCGGTGCGTCCTTTGAATCCGTCTACTCCGCAAGCAAAGGCGGCGTGGATGCATTTACCAAGAGCCTTGCCAAGGAGCTTGGACCTTCAGGCATCAGGGTCAACGCGGTATCTCCGGGCTGCATCCTTACAGACATGTGCGCCGGCTACAGCGAAGCCGACCTTAAAGCCCTGGCGGACGAGACCTGCCTTGGCCGCAACGGGACTCCTCAGGACATAGCAAATGCCGTAGCCTTCCTGGCCTCGGACAAAGCGTCCTTCATAACCGGCCAGATCCTTGGCGTAAACGGCGGAATGGTGATATAAGAAAGAGCCGCGCGTTCAGCGGACACGCGGCTTTTTAATTGCTTGCCAACAGCAGTGTTTAATGGTAGAATTACCTAATATGAATAAAAAGATCATCAGAACAATTGCATATATACTCGTAACAGCGCTGCTCCTGTCCTGCCTTACCGGCTGCGAAACATGGGATAATTTCTACAAAGCATTCTTCGGAGGAGACGAGGAAGAAACTCCCGTGGTAAAGATAGCCATATTCGAGCCCCTTACAGGTACGGACGCCAAAGCCGCCGCGGACGAGGTCGCAGGCATAGAGCTTGCGCACGAACGCTTCGGCAGTGTGCTGGACATGGAGGTCCAGCTTGTCTACGCGGACACCAAGTCGGATATAGAAGAAGCCAAGCTTGTGGCGCAGAAGCTGGTGGACGACGATACCTCAATAGTCCTTGGCAGCTACGGCAACACCATAACCATAGCCGCAGGGGATATATTCAAGGAAGGAAAGCTCCCGGCCATAGCAATAACCTGCAGCAACCCGCTCATAACCCGCACCAACCCGTACTACGCAAGGGTGTGCCACCAGGATACGGACGAGGCTATTGCAGCTGCGGACTTTACCAACAGGTTCTTCAGCGAGGGCCACAGCGTAGTTGCTATCTACGAGCGCGTCAACGAGTACTCCAAGGCCAAGGCAGAGGCTTACTCCGCCCACCTTGCGGAGCTCAGCGGCAAGGAATACATCCCTGTTACTGCGTTCGACCCAACCAGCACGGACTTCCAGACCCTCTTCAGCACCTTTGTGATCAACGGCAACGATACCATATTCCTGCCGGATCCGGCTGAAGTCTCCAAGGTCGTAATAGACAAGGCCAAGGAGCTCGGCTACGAGTTCACCTGGATAGGCACCAGCTACTGGGACGATACAGACATAGACAACGTCTACTACACCGCGGACTTTGCCGCAGGAGAGGCTCAGACAGCCATCACCACATATTTCAACGAGGCCTACGCCAAGAAGTTCGGAACGGACAAGGCGCCTTCCGAGGCAGCAGCCCTGGGCTTTGATGCCTACCTGCTGGCGCTGGCCGCAATAAGAGAGGCAGACAGCGCCGAAGACGGAGAGCTCATAGCCTCAAAACTCGTAACGATAAAAGGCCTTGCCGGAGCAACAGGTTCCATAACCATGAACGAATACGGGGATCCGGTAAAGCAAATGATAGTAAACTATGTACACAACGGGGTAAAGAACACGGTCTACACCGTGGCTCCCGAATAAAAGGAGAAAAACATGAAAGAACAGATCATCAGCGTACTTGAACAGATCAGGCCCTTCCTTCAGAGAGACGGCGGAGATGTTGAATTTGTAGACTACACAGACGACGACAAGATCGTTTTCGTAAAGCTTCAGGGACACTGCGCAGGCTGCCCGCACGCTCAGGCAACCGTTAAGGGCGGCATCGAGGCTATACTCAGGGAGCAGTTCCCGGGTGCAGTAGAGGCTGTAGAGGCAGTAAACTAAAAGGAGGATGGGCGGCCGCACCGCCTCATCTAAATGAGTACAAAACACACTAAAAAAGTAAGAATTAAGTGGGGACGCCTCCTGCTTGCTGTTTTTGTCGTAGCAGCAGGCGTTGCCGCGCTGATTTATTTCAATCCTTTCGGGCCAAAGGAGCCTGTGCTTCCGCCGCCTGTGCCAAAGCTTCCGGCTCAGTCCGAGTCCGAGGACATTGGCGCGGCACCCAAGCGGGACGATCTTCTGATACGCTGCGTAGGGGATATAATGGCGCATATGCCGCAGGTGAATGCCGCAAAGCAGCCGGACGGCAGCTACGATTTTACCCACAACTACGCATTTGTTGAGCAGTATTTCAAGGCCGCCGATCTTATGATGGGAAACTTTGAAACTACATTCAGCGGAGACGGTACCTATTCCGGCTATCCGGGCTTCGATTCTCCGGAGGTCCTGGCTACAAACGTGCGCTCCGTAGGTGTTAATGTTGCGCTGTTTGCAAACAACCACATGTACGATACCAGGCTTGCAGGATGCATCAACACGGTAAATGTTCTGAGAGCCAACAACTTCCTGGCTGTAGTAGGCGCAAGGACCACTACGGACGAGAACCGTTCAGCAGTAATAGACATCAGGGGAGTAAAGATAGGTATAGTTGCATATACCTACGAGGGCTCCAGCGCGGTCCGCAATGTAAACGGCATCCCAATCGATCCCAACTACGTAAACTCCTTCCGCTACAGCGGAGGCTCTGTCCTGGACGAAGACCTTTCAGCCATCAAGTCCGAGATGGACTGGTGCAGGGCCAACGGCGCGGAGATACTCATCTGCTACTTCCACTGGGGCACTGAATACAAGCAGACACCTAACGCAGCAGACAAGGCGCTTGCTCAGTTTGCCGCAGAAAACGGCGCGGATATAATATTCGCAAGCCACCCGCACGTTGTGCAGCCTATAGATGTCATAACTGTCGAGGCCGCTTACAAGGAAGCCCCGGCAGCGGAACCTGTTGCTCCTGCAGCATACGGAGAGATAGTCCGTCCCAGCAAGGCTGTAAAGCCCACCACCTGGACCAAGACCGTTCCTGTATACTACTCCATGGGCAACTTTATCTCCAACCAGAGGTACGAGTCCCTTGGCAGCACCTACGGAGAGACTACATCAAGGCGTACAGAGCGTGGAATGATAGCCAACGTCAACGTCAGCTACGACAGGCAGACAGGCAGGATATTCTACAACGATATCAGCTTCATACCCACCTGGGTGGACAGGTATAATGCCGGCGGCAGGACCTACTACTACGTAGTTCCTCTGATCGGAGACTTCAGCCAGAACGGAGCCCTTGCCGAATCCGGCCACTACAACAGGGCAAGCAGCGCGCTCAGCGCCATGATAGATCTGATCGGCGAGCAGTACATCTATAAAGGACAATAAGGGCGGACGATCCGCCTAACTGAGATCATATGTCAGACGGACCAAAGTTCCTGTCTCAGTACAAAGGCCTGAGGCAGGAGATCTATGTGCTGTTTTTCGGGCGCATAGTTACAAACCTGGGCTCCATGGTGTGGCCAATGCTCACCATGATCATGAGCCAGAAACTTGGAATGAATGCAAGCACCATAGCAGTAGTTATGGTGCTTGCCGGCGTTATTATGGTGCCCGCAAACCTGCTTGGCGGCAAGCTTGCGGACAAGTACAACAAGAAGAACATAATAGTGCGCTTCGACATCGTATCCATAGTCTGCTACATTGCCTGCGGCCTGGTGCCGCTCTCTGTGGCTACCATAGCGCTGATGCTTGTGGCCGGAGTTGCCCAGAATCTGGAGGGACCTGCCTACAACAGCCTGCTTGCGGACCTTACCACCACAGCGGACCGCGGCAAGGCTTACTCCCTTATGTACCTTGGCGCCAACCTGGGCCTGGTGCTTTCTCCAACTATTGCGGGGCTTCTTTTCAAGAACTATCTGTGGCTGTCGTTTATAATAAGCGGCGTTGCCATAGGCTGCTCAACTGTGCTTATCCAGTTTAAGATAAAGGACATCACACCGGTGGAGGATACCTCGGAGGAGTCCGTCTACCAGCAAGCCAGGAGCGATGTAAGCATTCTTACGGTTCTGCGCGAGAACAAAGTGGTGGTGCTCTTTACTGTGGCAATTGCGCTCTACTACGCGGCTTACGGGCAGTACAGCTACCTTATGCCCCTGGACATGGGGCAGATCCACGGGGAGGACGGCGCGGCGCTCTACGGCACAGTGTCCAGCCTCAACTGCATAGTTGTGGTGCTGTTTACCCCTGTAATAACAAAGATCTTCCAGAAGATCATAGACACTAAAAAGATCCTTATGGGCCAGGGACTGGTCCTTATAGGGTACTTTGTATTCCTTACTTTCCTTGGGCACATACCGTTCTACTATGTGGCTATGCTGCTGTTTACCTGGGGCGAGATCTTCTCCACCATCTCCGAGGGGCCCTACGTCTCCCGCCGCATCCCCGCCAGCCACCGCGGCCGGCTCAACGGCTTCAACGCGGTGCTGCCGAACCTCGCCTGGGCGGGCACGGCCTTCTACGCCTCGTCCGTGCTGCCGGTCGACGCGTCGGTCGCGACGCGCGGCGACGCGCTCGGGCAGTGCCTCGCGGCCTGCCGGAAGTACGGCGTCAAGTGCCACGTCTGGAAGGTCTGCTGGAACATGGGGCAGTACGCGACGCCGGCGTTTGAGAAGCGCATGGTCGCGGCGAACCGCGTGCAGGTGAACGCGCGCGGCGAGAGAAAGACGCGCTGGCTCTGTCCGTCGCATCCGGCCAACCAGCGGCTCGAGATCGAGGCGATGGTGGAGCTCGCGAAGAAGGGCGTCGACGGCATCCACTTCGACTACATCCGCTATCCCGACGGCGGGCACTGCTTCTGCGACGGCTGCCGCCGGCGGTTCGAGAAGCGGCTCGGCCGGCGCGTCGCCGACTGGCCGGCCGCCCTGTGGGACGAGAACCCGCCGGCGGACCTGAAGGAGGCCTGGAAGGATTTCCGCTGCGCCAACATCTCGGCGGTCGTGAAG
>CADALS010000023.1 GCA_902788795.1 uncultured Eubacteriales bacterium
TCATCTACCATAACCAATACTGTTCCTTTAACATTATCCTGTCCCCAATATACTGCAACATTTGTACCGTTTATGATCATCTCTTTAGACGGTCCAGTTCCATCTATAAACAAACGGTCTGTAATTCCTAAATCGCTACATTCTATTTCTATAATACTATCTGTTTTCTCATTGAAATACGACAAATCACAGTTACCCCCATCAATATATGTGTCATATAACACATATCCATCCGGAAGCCAGGTCGGCTCATAAATGGGCGGGTGCATCTCGATGGAATCTTTGAATACTATTACAAGAGCATCCTGATCCATATTGCTTTCAGCCCAATAGCTTATTCCGGAGTATTTGTCGTACCAAAACAGTTTGCTTAGTCCGTTATCGGTATACGCTACAGCCTGCTGCCCCATAAAAATGCTGATTTGCCCGTGCTTCTTTTCGAGTTTTTCAAGCGTTTTCAGGTCTCTGACCGTAGCCCAGTGGTAGCTGAACTTCAGATATTCCCCAGTGCCGGGGTTTTTGTAGACCTGGATACTGTACCCATCGCCCTCGTCTATCTCGGTTAACTCAAAACCTTCAGGCAAACTGTCCGGCCTTACGACAAGGAAAGCATGATCATTCTTCTCGTGGTTAAATTCGTAGACCAGTCTGTCCGGGCTGACTATGTTAACATACCAGCTTCGGACCGCAGCCCAGACTTTTGGAGAGATCGCGCATGCGGCCGCAAAGGCTACTAACAAAGCGACAAAGCAGGCCGCAACACGAAGCAGCAAGCTTTTGCGCTTCATCCTTCGTTCAGAAGCACAGAGCATACGATTTAAATTATCCGTGTATTCCTTAGAGAAAGAATATGGTACAGCCGGCGAAGCGTCCCAGGCCGCCATGGCCAGGCACACTTCGTGTACTGCTTTCTTAAGTTCTTTTTCAAATTCCCTATCTGTCATTTGCCGTTCAAAAGTTGTTCTTTGGCCATATCCCTGGCTCTATCCAACCGTTTATATACTGTGTTGATATTTATACCTAGCAGTTCTGCTATTTCTTTCGCCTTATATCCATATTCGTAGTAAAGGATAAGGACTTCTTTGTATATATCCGGCAGGCTATCGACTATAAGGCTCAGGTCACTGCTGTTTTCCGGCATGATATACCCAAGCTGGACCTCCGTAGGCTCTTCATCTGTCAGGTGCTTTTTCTTTCTTAACGCATCGACTGCCATATGCTTTGTGATCGTGATAAGCAGGGCTTTCGCCTTATTCAGGTCATCCGGAAGATTATCTTTTTCCAACACATATCGGAATGCTTCCTGGACAACATCTTCTGCCTCCGTCTGTTCGTTCTCTCTTATACCGGATTTTCCAAACATCACAAAGGAGGCGACAGCCAAAAGCTGCTGACTTAATTCAGTATACGCATACGCATACTGACTCCGGCGAGTTTCATCTTCAATAGCAAGTATAAAAACAGGTATCATTCTATCCCCCCACATGTTTGCATAATACCACGCCGGATAAGTGATGTAAAGCGGACGGCCGTCGGCGTGTTTATGCAACTCACTTGGAGGTTGTTTTACTATATAAGCGTTTCAGAATAGAAAAAACTGACAAGCAATCTCTGTTTTAAATCAAAAACTCAACTTGTTTCTAAACATCAAACTTATTAATCAGAAATCAGTTAGTCTCACTTGTTAATTGGAGAAAAAACGTCAAAAATGTTAGGTCAAAAATAAAAAAAGTTTAAAAAAAATATAACCCAGGTTCGGGTCGTGGCTGACAATTCAATAGATTCCTATTTTTTACCTAAGATTAAAAGGGAGTATGAGTGCAGCTATGACAGCAGCACATTGACTTTGTAGGAAGCACCTGTCTACCGCGTTTTTTCTTTCATCTATAATTATATGATTCGGCATAATCTGTGTCAATGAATTACCGGTTCTGGACACTGCCTATATCCTAACAGCCGGATAGCAGCCTGTTCTGTCCTGTACAGACTTTTGTACTTCAAAAAAGATAGAATTTCTTCAGAAAAGCAGGAACAATTAACCTGTTTTCGTGACATATCTTATTAGAGGGAGTGCTTCAAAGGGGAAATCGATGCCAATAATGCGAACTGTCAAAGGGACAGGTGAGATCGTCCCGTATAAATGGGCGGACTATATCATTCCGTTTCTAGCTATACCAAAAGAATACCTGAAAGGTTTGGATCCCAAGGTGCTGTCGCTGCCAAGGACAGCGCGGAGCTTTAAAATGGATCGAAGTGTAATGGATTTTGTGGAAAGCGACTATTTCAGGCTCCTGATTGTTGATGTTTATGCCTTTATGGTCTGGCCGTTCTTAAACAACAAAGACTATATGGAGATCTATTCCGGATACGACCCCATCTGGAAGATCGCGCATATCCCGGAGATCTGGATAAATGCTCTCATAGAACTTGAAAGGATTCCGATGACTCAGACCTGGCTTCAGGAGGCTGATCCGGACGAATATATGGGTTTTATCCCGCTCAAGGAAATGGATCTGTATTTGTCAGTGGCCGTTCCATATGCCCTGAAAAGGTATAACCTAAGAGAGATGGTCGACTATGTACAAAAGCACCACTGCTTTGAGGATTTCGATTACAGAAAAAGTCAGAAGAAAACACAGTTCTTCAATAAATGGTATCATATCCGAACAAAACACCCTATGGCATCCCTTGATGATTATATGGAGGACTACAGAGAAAGCCATGACGGACAGGAATGGGATGTCATGGATGAGTCTCCCCGTTTTGAAAGCGATGTCGAGACCAAAGTTCTGGCAGACCAGTTTATGACAATGCTCTCCGAAAAAGACCGACGGATCCTCGAGCTTAGGCTTCAGGAATGGACGCTGGAGGAGATCGCAGAAGAGCTGGGATATGCAAATCATACCGGTGTCCTTAAGCGCATACGTAAGATCGGACAGGCTTTTGAAAAATTCGCCGATGTTGATTATGACTTCGAAGGACGCAGAATAATATAACACTTGCTGCTAGTATTAAGGCCGCGTAAACAAGCGCGGCCTTTTTATATATTAATTAACCTTTTTCAGCGCGGCTGAGCTTTGCATCGAATAAAGATATTGACTGGTCTTTTTTGCAGGCTCAGAGCGGAGAAAAACGCCGAAAACCACCCCAAAACGGTGCCTTATAACGGGGTGACCACCGGCGTGTTTTTTATTGTATGGCGTAAGGCAGATGGGAGGTGAATATCGTGCCGAGAATGCCGAAACATGTGAAGGAGGAGATGGCTTTCTTCCTGAACGAACACGGCCGAATCACATATAATGCGCAATGCAAAAAATGTGAATACGGCTGCAAACAGAGCTTTCGTATCAGATGGATCTACTGCCCGAAGGATCTGAAACAGAAAGCAGAAGAACTTGAAGAGAAAAAGGCCCTTGCCAGGGGCCGGAAAGGAGAAGAATGGCAAACAAAAGGATGTTCAGTAAAGAGATCACAAACACGGACCGTTTCCAGTCGCTGAAGATATCCGCGCAGGCGCTGTACTTCCATCTGGGAGTAAACGCAGACGATGATGGATTCATAGGCAATCCACTGTCGATCACGAAATGCATCGGTGCGACGACAAATGACCTGAAGATTCTGGTTGAAAACGGATATCTTATCCCCTTCAATGGGGGCGTATATCTGATAACGGACTGGTTCATAAACAACTACATCCGTGCGGATCGCCGCAAGCCGACGATCTATCAGGAGTTTTACAGTATGGTCCGGTGTGATGACAACCAGCGGTATGTCATCTGCCCGTCAGTTGATATACCAATGGTAGACCCAGATAAGAGTAGTATAGATAAGAGTAGTACAGAAGAAATGAGTATAGAGGGCCGGGCGCCGGGACAACAAACGACCAGACGCTTCTGTCCTCCTTCTGTTTCTGAGGTAAAAGAATACTGCCTTGAGCATGAATACCCTGTCGATCCTGAGCGCTTTATCGATTACTACGATGCTAATGGCTGGAAGGTCGGAAGGAATCCCATGAAGGACTGGCGGGCAGCAGTACGAATATGGGTAAAAAACGAAAAGCAGGGAGACTCGGTTCGGAACGTTCCGGACTTTTCTGCATGGGCAGATGAGATTTCGAAGGGAGGTGAATTGTCATGACGATCCAAGAAACAGCAACAGTGTTTCAGATCCTGCAGGGAGCATACCCGAGCTGGAAACCCAACAGGGACACTTTGGTGGCCTGGTCCGCCCTGTTTGTGGATGAGCCGGCTGAAACAGTAGTGGCAGGAGTGAAGGCTTTCATAGCGTCTGATACTAAAGGCTTTGCTCCGACTATAGGGCAGATCAAAAGCGTGATCCATACCCCACCGGATCAGCTGTCTGAAAGCGAGGCATGGGCGCTCGTATACAAGGCGATCCAGAACGGGATCTACGGGTGCTTCATTGAGTTCGAGAAGCTGCCACCTATCATACAAAAGGTGATCGGAGATCCAACACAGCTGCGATCATGGGCTCTGCTCACCGAAGGCCTGGATACGGTGGTAGCCTCAAACTTTATGCGAAGCTACCGGACAGAGCTTGAAAGACAACGCATCAATGCCTCGCTTCCCCCTGATGTGAAGCTGGCACTTGATGTAAGTATCTCAAAGCTACTGCCCGGCAGCGAGCTGTCATGAGGGGAGTCCAGAGGGGAACGCTCTGGCCCACAGACATCTTTGCACGCGTATGCGTGAAAGTGTCATAGTGGGTTACACACATCCGGAAGGGATGCTGTGTAACGGCGGCTGCGCCGCCAGAAGCGCCTCCCCTCTTTTGTTCTGCCTGAAAGAAGGAGGTATTGGAATATGGCAAAAGCAAGAACGGACATGAGCTGTGCAAGGGTCAGGCAGTGCAAGTCCTCAAATGTGGGCGCGTCCGAAAGGCACAACGAAAGGAAGAATGATTCCTATGAGAACCTTAACGTGGTGCCTGAAAGGATCGATATGAACGTCCATTTCGTTGACCCTGGGAAAGAGTCGTATATGGATATCCTGCGGAGGTTGGAGTCGGAGGGCAAGGTGTCTATGCGCGGACTGCGGCAGGATGCTACTCTCTTTGATGAGATCATCATAGACGTGAATACGATGTATTTCGAACGAAACGGCGGATATGATTACGCAGTCGAGTTCTACCGAACTTCGACAGACTTCCTAAAAGAAAAGTTTGGGGCAGACTATGTGATCTCTTCTGTGATGCACGCCGATGAACTCAATAAAGCTGCGACAGAAGAGCTCGGAAGAGATATATACCACTATCATCTGCATGCTATGGTGCTGCCTGTAGTGGAAAAGGAGATCCGCTGGAGCAAACGCTGCAAGGATCCGGCACTGGTCGGAACAGTAAAGGAAGTAGTGCATCAGATCAGCCATTCAAAGAAGTGGGCTTTCGAAGTGCCGGAGCTTGATGCGGAAGGCAATCAGGTCTACCGGAAGAACGGAAAGCCGAAGATGCGGCCCTCCTACAGCGTTCTGCAGGACGAACTGTTTGAGTACATGCAGGAGCATGGTTACAAGGACTTTCAGCGCGGTGAGCGAGGCAGCACTGCGGAGCATCTTAGCTCGCTCCAGTACCAGATGAATAAGGACATGGAGAGGCTTTCCGAGATACAAAAGACCGTTGCTGCTGCCGAGCTTAAGTATGAACCCGCAAAAGAGGTCGTTGAGACCGTTCGCAGCATAGACGATATGGGGACCAGGACTATTACCGGAAAGATCGCTGTAAAGAAGGAAGACTATGAGAAGCTGACGGCCCTTGCAAAGGAAGGCATTACAAGTCGCGGGGAGATAGGACGCCTTAAGGATGATCTTTCTGAAACCAACAGCAGGCTGAACCGCTGGATCAAGTCATATAACAGACTGGAAGAAAAATATGAGGCACTTGTCGAAAAGTGCCAGCCGTTCCTTGATGCGATCGAGCATTTTCCTGACATCGTAAAGGTCTTTGTGGATAAGGTAATGACCAGGCTGAAGATCAAGGATCTTTATGAGCGCTCAGAAGGCTTCAGAGAGTATCGGCGCGAACAGCGTGAGCGCCGTGAATTCTATGAGCATTTTGGCAATGGCAGGTCAAAGGATCGTACCGATGGATGGGATGACTGGGAGCGCTAGTTCCGACGAGTGTACCAAATCCATCAACACTATACAACATTACAAAACAAAAAATCAAAAGATGGGAGGATTAGATTTATGTTTGAAAACTACAGTGATATAATGTCTGTGTCAGAAATGGCACAGGCTTTAGGGATAGGCCTAAACAGTGCGTATAAGCTAGTTAATGACAAGTCCATTGGCTGCAAACGTATTGGTAAAAAGATAGTGATCCCTAAAAAGTGCGTGATAGATTTCATTCTATCAGCAGATAATGCACAGCCAACGGAGCAGATATTCCATTAGGAGGTACTAAACATGAATGGAAATCTGCAAGTTAAAAATGGAAAATACTATGCCGTCGTGAGTTATAGCGACACTTCTGGGAAATACAGAAGGCAATGGTTTCCTACAGGGCTAGAAACAAAGGGCAATAAATGCAAAGCGGAAAGATTCCTTAGACAAAAAATCAGAGAGTTGGAAGGGAAACGTGATCATTCTGATGGTATCCTGTTCTCCGACTATATTAGGAAATGGCTGGTTCGAAAGCAGCCCAAGGTCGAGGAAGTGACTTTTATCGGTTATTCCAATATGGCACGAGTCCGGATACTCCCCTATTTTGATAGTAAAGGGTATTACCTTCAGGACATAAATCGCGCCATCCTGCAGGAATTCTTTGATCATATGGCGCAGGCGGATCGCTTGGATGGGCCAAAAGGCAAGCTCTCTGCCAAATCCCTTCAACGGATGAAAAACATCATAAGTCAAAGCCTTAAAGATGCTGTTAAGGAAGACCTGATATTCTCAAATCCATGCGACTATATTGAGCTTCCTAAAGCCGAAAGACATGAAGCTAGTTTCTACAATGCGGACCAGCTGAAAGCTCTTTTCAAGGCTGTCGAAGGCGACGTACTGGAACCGATAATAAAGATCGCAGCACTATACGGTCTTCGCAGAAGCGAAGTTCTCGGTATCAAGTGGGACAGCATCGATTTTGCAGCAAGGCGGCTTACGATCAAGCACACTGTCCTTCAATCGAAAGTCGTAATATACAGCGACAAAACCAAGAACAGTTCAAGCAGAAGAAGCTTTTATCTTTCCGATGAAGCACTGGCAATATTTAAAAAAGCCAAGGCCGATGAGGAAGAAAACAGAAAGCTATTTGGCAGTTCTTATATTGAAAGCGATTATGTTTTCAAGTGGGATACAGGAAAGCTCATTCGACCGGATTATATCTCGTATCACTTCAGAGCACTTCTGAAGAAGCATGGGCTGCCTAAGATACGCTTTCATGAGCTGAGGCACAGCTGTGCAAGCATGCTTTTAGATAGTGGGTTTACCCTCAAGGATGTCCAGGAATATATGGGCCACGCAGATATACAGATGACGGCAAACATCTATGGACACTTGGATCAGGGGCGAAAGGATATGCTTTCCAACAGCCTCTCTGAACGGATTTTTTAGAGATTTGTAGAAGGTTTCGTAGAAAGAACTTTTTTAAGAAACCCTGAAATATCAAGTATTTGCGGCGTTTTTTCTTCTACGTTTTTGATAACTTTTTGAGAAAATCCGTAGAAATCCAGTGTCAGAAGTAAAATGAATAAAATACAGGAAGCTTGAAACCGTTGAAATTTCAAGCTTCCTGCCTGGAGCTACCGGCCGGATTCGAACCGGCGACCTGCTGATTACGAATCAGCTGCTCTACCAGCTGAGCCACGGTAGCATATTTATTTGGCGCAGTTTTGTGCACCAAAGAATAATAGCACAATAATCGCCTTACCGCAAGTGGATTATCCGCCTTAGCCTGGCGGCAATGACCACTGCAAGTCCGAGCTTTATAAGATCTGGAACTATGAACGGAAGCACGCACCAGGAAAGAGCCGTGCCAAGCGCTATGGCTCCTGTCTGCCTTGCGTACACGAACATGAACCACGCTGTGCCAAAGGCGTAGCAGACCGCAAGTCCAAGTACCAGGGATGCTATCCTGAGGGCAAAGCCGGCCTTGCTGCGGTTTGAAAATGCCTCGCCGAAAACGGCTTCGCCGAGCCAGTACAAAAGTCCGGTAAAAACAAAACCTATTATATAGCCTCCAGTTGTACCAAGCAGCCGCCCTACGCCGCCCGTAAAGCCTGCAAACACAGGAACGCCTACCGCACCGAGCAGTATATAGAGCCCTATTGCCGCGGTGCCGCGCTTGCCGCCGAGAAGCTCAAGCACGCAGAATACCGCAAAAGTCTGGAGGGTAAACGGCACAGTTAGGGGCACGCTTATCCAGGAGCAGGCCGCTATCAGGACCGCCGCAAGGGAAATGTATGTTAGATCTGTTATTTTATTGGTTTTGTCCATTGTTCACGTAATGTCAGATTTCGTATACTCATTTAAATATTAATGGATCAGCCCAGGAGCCTTGTAGACACCTCTCCGGAGGACAGAGCCTCTGTGCTGCCGTCTTCGTAGCGCACCACGAGCCTGCACTGGTCGTCTATATCCAGCACGTGTGCCGGCTTTTCAGTGCCGCTTCTTATTACCATTATGTCCTTTCCGGTAAGCAGGCTGCGGCTCTTGTATGCTTCCGCGTGCTGCCCTGCGGCAAGAACGTCTGCAAAGTGCCTCAGGAAGGCCCCTGAGAGCCTCTCTCGCAGGTTTTTCTGCACGTTTTGAGTAATTGCTCCGGCCAGGTCTTTTATGTCCTCAGAAAAGCCGTTTTGGGGCTCGTAGACGTTGAAGCCTATGCCCATCACGGCCCAGTTCAGAAGGCCGCTTGCAGGATCGGCAGAGCCCTCGGTAAGTATGCCGCAGACCTTTTTGCCGCGCACGTACACGTCGTTTACCCACTTTATCTGAGGCTTTTCCTCTGTGCACTCTTCTATGGCAAGGCACGCCGCTACTGCCGCGGCAGTGGTTATGGCAAGGGACTGCTCCGCCGGGCAGCCTGGCCTTAAAAGTACGCTCAGGTACACGCCTGTTCCTGCCGGGGATTCGAAGCTTCGTCCTCTGCGGCCTCGCCCTGCTGTCTGGTGGCCTGCTATAAGGACTTTCATGCGGCCGTCGGCCGCAAATGGAAGGCTGCCAGCTTCAGGCTTTGCCGCCTCAGAAGCGCTCTGCCCTGCCGCATACTCTTTCAGCAGCGTATTGGTAGAGCTGACGCTGTCCTTAACTACAATATCGTAGAACGCGGCGTCTCCGCCAAGCGCCTGTTTAATGCATTCAAGGCTAAGTCCATCTGTCATCTTCGTCTTCTGCTTCCTTCAGATGTCTGTCCAGGTATTCTGCCCTCTGCTTGTAGCGCCTGTTTCTTCTGACGCTGTCTGCTGAATAAAACTCGGTATAGCCGCAGACCTCGCATATATGAGCTTCCATATGCATCTCAGAGGTGTTCCATGTCGAGAGATTTGTAGTCGGCAGAAGAAAATCATCCTCTGCGGCCAGCAGCCTGAACTCCTTTTTCAGTATCATGGCTCCGCCGCACTTGGGGCACGGGCCGAAGGTATTATCCCCCACCCACTTCTGGTATTCCTCAAGAGATGCCCGGTAGCTTTCCGTTATCTCATTCATGCGTTCTTTTACGCCGACGAGATTGCTGTACACCCCGGCCAGCAGGACCTGTTCAAGGACCACGTCCTCGTCCGCGTCCTTGAAGCGTTCGTAGCATTCAGGGCAGGCTTTGAAGGCAAACACGTCCCGGTTGATAGTCATTCCAAGCGCGGCTTTTCCGCCACAGAACACACATCTTGCCATTGTTATACCCTTTCTATGCGAAGCGCAGGAGCTGGTCCATGCGGTCTATTATGTAAGTGGGGCTGCCCACTTTGAGAGCCTTTTCCATGCTTGTGGCAAAGGACCAGGTAACGAAGGCGGAATCGCAGCCTGCAGCGTTGCCGCACTGAAGGTCGAAAACGCTGTCTCCTATCATAAGGGACTCCTCCGGCTTTACGCCAAGGCCCTTGCAGCATATGAGAGCAGGCTCCGGTCTGGGCTTGTGGATGTCCGTTGATTCGGCTGTTACAAGGTAGTCGAAGCACTCGTAGATGCCGTTCTTTTTAAGGCCTTTTACGCAGGTCTCCTCCGCTCTGGAGGTTACTATGCCCAGCTTTACGCCGCGTTTTTTCAGCTCAAACAGGACCTCGGAAACGCCCGGGAAAGGCGGCGCCGGTGTGGTGTCCGGCTTCCTCTGCCATTCGCGGTAGCTCTCCACGAGCTCGTCCAGATCGTAGCCGCTGTGGCCGCGCTTTTTCATCTCTTCGTCTATGGCGTCCCAGAGTATCATGCCGAAAGTCCACTTGACGTCGTCTCCTGTGAGCTTGCCGCCGAAGTGCTTCTGGTACATGTGGTTCCAGGAATCTATTATCAGTTGGTTAGTGTCTATAAGCGTGCCGTCGTAGTCGAACAGCATTGCTGCGTATTTTTTACTCAAGGATATCGTCCCCTCCCTTCTTTTTGCCGGAGAGGTAAGCGTTTATGAAATTGTCCAGCCTGCCGTCCATAACGGCCTGGACGTTGCTGGTCTCTTCCCCTGTCCTGTGGTCCTTGACCAGGGTGTAGGGCTGGAATACGTACGAACGGATCTGGCTGCCCCAGGCTATCTGGCTGAAGTTGCCCTTAAGATCCGAGATCTTGTCCATGTGCTGCTGCTTTGCAAGGGCGTACAGCTTGGCGTACAGGACCTTCATGGCAAAGTCCTTGTTCTGGTGCTGACTTCGCTCGTTCTGGCAGCTTACCACTATGCCTGTGGGCAGGTGGGTTATGCGGACGGCGGAGTCTGTCTTGTTTACGTGCTGGCCGCCTGCGCCGCTGGACCTGTAGGTATCTATGCGGAGGTCCTCTGGGTTGATGTCTACAGTTACGGAATCATCCAGCTCCGGGGTTATATCAACGGACGCAAAGGATGTCTGGCGCTTTGCCTGGGCGTTGAAGGGGCTTATGCGCACGAGCCTGTGCACGCCGCGCTCGCTCCTAAGGTAGCCGTAGGCGTTCTCCCCTTCCACCAGGAATTCCGCGGACTTGATGCCTGCCTCGGTATCGTTCTGGACGTCCATCATAGTAACTTTGTAGCCCTTTTGGTCCGCCCAGCGCAGGTACATGCGCATCAGCATCTGGGCCCAGTCCTGAGCCTCCACGCCGCCGGCTCCGGAATGGAGCGTGACTATGGCGTTGTTGTGGTCGTACTCTTCTTTAAGAAGGGTGCGCAGGTGAAGATCCTCGACCTTTTCGGAGAGCGCGGAAAAATCAGACCTTGCCTCTTCGCCGAGCTCATCGTCCTGAGCTTCCTCGGCCATTTCTATGCAGGTCTTGAGGTCCTCCAGCTGCTGGACGCAGCCTTCGTATTCTCCTACTGTGTTTTCCAGGGTCTTCTTTTCTCTTACGGCTTTCTGGGCTCTTTCAAGGTCGTCCCAGAAACCGTCGATCTGCATCTGAAGCTCCAGATCGGAGAGCTTGTCTTTCAGCTGAGCAATGTCAAAGAGAGTCTCTGAGTTTCCCCAGAGTCTCCGTGATCTGCGGCAGCTGAAGCTTTATATCGTCAAGTAATACCATAGTTTCCTCTCTTCATGACAATTCGGGACCGTCCCCAATTATCATTGGTTTTTGCCACAGCAGTTCTTGTATTTTTTACCGCTGCCGCAGGGGCACGGGTCGTTGCGGCCCGGAGTCTTGGCAACTCTTACGGGCATGGGCTTGTCTCCGCCGGTGTCGCTTGCCTTGGGTGCTGCTTTGGGCATGCTGCCTGCAGCGATCCTTCCCTGGGCGCGGGCCTCAGCCCTGGCCTCGTCCGCAGCGGATTTGACGTCCTCCTTGGAGCCCTCGGCCACCCTTACGACCTGCTTTCTTTCTGTATTCGTTGTAATAGTAACGCCGAACACGAAACGGACCATGTCGTCGCATATGCTCTTGAGCATCAGCTCGAACATATCGAAGCCTTCGTTTGCGTAGGCCCTGGCCGGATCCTGCTGTCCAAGAGAGCGCAGGCCTATACCGGTCTTCAGCTGGTCCATATCGTCTATGTGGTCCATCCACTTGGTGTCCACTATGCGAAGAAGGATCATGCGCTCTACTTCCCTCATGCGGGCAACGCCTATCTCCTCTTCCTTCTTTGCGTACATGAACTTGAACATGTCCATGATAGCGTTCTGGAGCTTGTCGCGGTCGAAGTGCTTCTTTTCCGCGTCATCCACAACTATAGTGGGCAGAGCCGGGGAAACTGCTTTTACGCGCGCGTTGAGATCGTTCCAGTCCCATTCCATGGGGTCCTTGGATACAGCGGACACGCCGTCTGCTATCTCGCCTGCGATATCGCTCATCATCTTCAGGATGTGGTCCTTCAGGTCCTCGCCCTTCAGCACCCTGTTCCTCTCCTCGTAGATGATGGTGCGCTGCCTGTTCATGACATCGTCGTACTGAAGGACGTACTTACGTATTCCGTAGTTGCGGCCTTCCACCTTCTTCTGGGCGTTCTCTATGGTCTTGGTGAGCATGCCTGCCGCCAGGGGCTCGTCCTCGGAAAGGCCCATCCTGCCCATCATGGTCTGGATGCGCTCGCCTCCGAACAGTCGCATAAGATCGTCATCCAGTGCTACGTAGAACTGCGAAGAACCCGGGTCTCCCTGACGTCCTGCACGTCCGCGCAGCTGGTTGTCTATACGCCTTGCCTCGTGGCGCTCTGTGCCTATGATATGAAGGCCTCCGAGCTCTCTTACGCCTTCGCCCAGGACTATATCCGTACCACGGCCTGCCATGTTGGTAGCTATGGTAACAGCACCCTTCTGGCCAGCCTTGGCAACTATCTCAGCCTCCAGCATGTGCCTTTTGGCGTTCAGCACCTGATGGGGAACGCCGCGCTTGTTCAGCATTTCTGAGAGCATCTCGGACTTCTCAACGGATATGGTACCTACCAGCACAGGCTGGCCTGTTGCGTGGCGCTCAACTATATCGTTAACGATAGCTCTGAACTTGCCCTTCTGGTTGGCGTAGACAACGTCCTCCATATCGTCTCTTATAACAGGCTTGTTGGTCGGGATGACTACTACCTGCATGTTGTAGATCTCTGTGAACTCCTCTTCCTCCGTCTTTGCGGTACCGGTCATACCAGCCAGTTTCTTGTACATGCGGAAGTAGTTCTGCAGGGTTATGGTAGCAAGGGTCTTGGACTCCTCGCGGACCTTGATGTGCTCCTTTGCCTCGATGGCCTGGTGCAGACCGTCGGAATAGCGGCGTCCGAACATCAGACGGCCGGTGAATTCGTCCACTATGACTATCTCGCCTTCGTGCTCGATATAGTCTATATCCCTGTGCATTATGTTGTGAGCCTTCAGGGCTATGAGAACGTGGTGGTTTATATCCATGTTCTCCGGGTCGGAGAAGTTCTCGATCTTGAAGTACTTTTCGGCCTTGGCAACGCCCTGCTCCGTAAGGGATACGGTCTTTTCCTTCTCGTCTACGGTAAAGTCCCCGGTGGTGGTAACGGTGCCGCCAAGCCTTGGATCTCCGTCCTTTATGACCTCGCCCTTAATAAGCGTGCGAACAAACCTGTCCGCCTGCTCGTACAGGGAGGAAGAATCCTCTCCCTTGCCGGATATGATGAGCGGGGTCCTGGCCTCGTCTATGAGTATGGAGTCCACCTCGTCCACGATGGCGTAGGAAAGTTCCCTCTGCATCTGGTCTTCCTTGTAGATGACCATGTTGTCGCGCAGGTAATCGAAACCGAACTCGTTGTTGGTTCCGTAGGTTATATCCGCCTGGTAAGCAGCCTTGCGCTCCGCGGGGTCTATGCCGTGGATAACGCAGCCGACCGTAAGGCCAAGGAACTTGTAGATCTGGCCCATCCATTCGGCGTCGCGCCTTGCAAGGTAATCGTTAACGGTAACTAC
>CADALS010000024.1 GCA_902788795.1 uncultured Eubacteriales bacterium
AAGGAAGCCATACTGCGCTTCTCCAAGTGGACCCTTACCGAGGAGATGGTGGGAGACACCAAATACGGAGATATGAGCTTTGCTGAATACATAAAGCAGAGCTTTAAGGAGGCTAAGTAATGGGCTGGAACTATCTTGGCATAGTATGCATAGTCTGCGCGGTGCTGTGCAGCGTGGGCTTCATTAAATTCGTGTATTTCCTTTCCATAGGCTACGGTTTTGCAGTTGCAGGCGGCAGCATATGCGTGCTGATCCTGGCCCTTACACACGGCTGGACGGACGGCGTGCTGTGGCTTGCCATACTGCAGACAGTGCTCTTTATAGCTTACGGCGCAAGGCTTTCGGGCTTCCTTCTGGTGCGCGAGCTTAAAAACGCGGCCTACAGAAAGACCCTCAAAGAGGCCACAGGCGGCGATAAAAAGATGCCGATCTTCGTGCTGGTAGCTATCTGGATCTGCGTTGCCATCCTTTACACAGCGCAGCTTTCTCCCATGCTCTACCGCTACATGAACGGCGCCAAGGACTTTGTCGTTCCTGTTATAGGCATGGTCATCTCCGCTGCCGGGCTTCTCCTTGAGAGCGAGGCCGACAAGCAAAAGAGCGCTCAGAAAAAAGTCCGCCCGGACATGGTGGCCACCCAGGGCCTCTATAAGATCGTTCGCTGCCCCAATTACCTTGGCGAGATAATCTTCTGGACAGGCGTGCTGATCAGCGGCACCACAGGCCTTAGAGGCGCCGGCCAGTGGATCATGGCGATAATCGCGTGGATCTGCATAGTCTACATCATGTTCAACGGCGCTCAGAGGCTGGAAAAGCGCCAGATGGGACGCTACGGAAAAGACCCGGAGTACAACGCCTACGCGGACAAGACTCCTATAATCATCCCGTTCCTCCCCATCTATCATCTGAACAAGAAAGGCAAGTAAAATGTACGATTTTTCAGTGCCCATGGCGCTGGTGGACTACATCCCGGTATTTCTGTTTTTAGCGGCCGCCGTTATCCTGCAGCGGGATCTTTACAGCCGCATGAGCAAGGGCTGCTTTGCCCTGTTTGCGGCAGGCACCATAGACATATTCGTGGCGGGCTTCTTCCAGGCTACCTGGAAGCTGCTCTACGCCGCAGGTGTGTGCGATTTCAGGGCGCTCAACACTTTTTTCCTGCCGGCTCAGTCCCTGGGCTTCCTGCTTGCAGGAATAGCTGTTGTGGCAATGCTCTGCGCAAAGCAGAAGGAGCCGGGCGAGACCCGCGTAAGGTCCCTTGGCGTAACTTCCGCAGCTGCTCCTGCGCTCTTTTCCGGCAGCATGATATTTATCAGCATGATGGTCCTTGGCCTTGGCGCTATATGCGCGGGGCTTTCGGTCCTGGCTGCAAGGCTCAGAAAGAAGGGTGCCATACCGTTCTTTATCCTGTCTTTTGTGTGCTGCATGGGCATGGGCTACCTCTCCAGCCGCGACGCCACCCAGGCATCCGTCAACTGGATAGAGCAGGGCGTGAACATAGCAGCCCAGCTGTGCATGCTCGCAGGGACCCTGATGCTGCATAAAAGCGGACTGGGGCTTCACGAGGCGGAGTAGCCTTATGGCAACAGTTAAGACTTAATTGAAAAATAAGAGCTGACTATTTTCCGAAAGGGAAAGAAGCCAGCTCTTATTTTATGGCTTTAGTTGTACAACTTTCAAAACTGGTAATACTATGCGTTCCAAAAAAGCGGTCGTACCTCTTGACAATTAGGTCTAATTATATTAGACTACAGATAAGGTCTAATTGAATTAGACCTTAAAGACAGGAGACAAATATGTTCAATAAGGATCTTGAAGGAAATCAGTCAATATTTGCAAATATGATCTGGGAATCAGAACCTGTGGCCTCCGGAGAGCTCGTCAAAATGTGTCAGGAAAGATTTGGCTGGAAAAAATCTACGACATATACGGTGCTAAAGATACTTTGCGAAAAAGGACTATTTAAAAATCTTAATGGAGTCGTCAGCTCGGTAATATCCAGGGATGAGTATTACGCAAGAAAGAGCAGAAAATTTGTGGACGAGGGATACAGCGGCTCCCTTCCTGCATTCATCGCGGCTTTTGCGTCCGGAAGGAAACTGTCGGAATCCGAGATAAACGAGATTCAGCAGATGATCGACAAGTACCGGAGGGGGGAATAGCGCATGAGCGCGGTCTTCTTTAAAGTACTTGGGATGAGCTTTGCCGGCTCGTTTATGATAATTGTTTCAATACTTTTACGGTTTGTTATTAAAAGAAGTCCAAAATGGGTCATCTGTCTTTTCTGGGCAATAGTTGCTGTAAAATTGATCTGTCCATGGCAGATCAGTATTCCTTTAGGGCGGCCGTTAGATAGCCATTTCTATGTACAGAAACTGATGGAGAGCCTTTCAGTGGCGGGGATATCGCAGCGTTTTGAAAATGCTGCACAGGCTGTGAATGAAGGCGCCGTCGATAGTGAAAATATGTCGCAAAACATATCAGTTGGCAGTCTTTCGATAGTACCTGCGGTGTGGGTCTTTGGAGCAGCAATAATGCTTTTCAAAGGATCATATGATTACCTCAAGCTTTGCAGAAAAGTTGCTGCAGCAGTGCCTCTTGGTGGTGGCCTGTATGCTTTGGAAGGAATATCCTCGCCATTTATTTTCGGGTTTGTTCGATCAAAGATAGTGATCCCATTGCATATAGATGCTCAAACACTGAAAAATACCGTTTTACACGAAAAAGCGCACATCAACAGGGGTGATCAGTGGTGGAAGTTTGTCTGGTATGCGGTTCGTGCAGTGCACTGGTTCAATCCTCTTGTCTGGGTGGCATTCGTGCTGTTCTCAAAGGATGTTGAGCTTGCATGTGATGAAAAAGTAATAAAGGATATGAATAGAGATGAAATAGCGAACTATGCGCAGTCGTTGCTTGGTTTTAGTGGTAAGTGGAAGCCTTCAGCAGGGTCTGTTGCTTTTGTGGAGACTGATGTAAAGACAAGGATCAAAAGGGTACTTAATTATAGAAAGCCGAAAACTTTGATCGTTATGGTTTCTTTGGTTCTCTGTCTGGTAATAGGATTGTGTTTTATGACATCTCCGGTATTTGCGGGTGGATTGAATACAGAGGCAGATATTGCAGCATCAGGGCTTACAGACGATGTTCTGCTGGCGGCAAGAAATCGGGGATGGGTGTGGCCGTGCGATAGCAGACGTGTGACTTTCCCGTTTGGCAAGTTTGTGATGCCTGTACTTGGTAGTACTGGGTTTAGTGATCATGTGTGTATAGATGCCCGAAAAGGTGACAGTGTCTATGCTGCGCATAGCGGAACAGTATTGTTTGCAGGATTTGATGAAGCTTATGGATACTTTGTCATTATCCAGCACAGCCCTGACTTGCTGTATCCTGATGATATTAAGACTGTATACAGACATTTAAGTGCCATTAACGTTTATGAAGGTGCTCCGGTATCTGCAGGTCAGATAATTGGTTTCGTTGGAGACACCGGTAGCAATGCGAGCGGTCCTCACCTTGCATTCTGCCTGATAAAAAATAACGAGGCAGTGGATCCGATGTCATATTATGCTTACAAGTAGATGGGATAAGTGAAGTAATGGAGATCTCGGAGGTTATAAGAGTCGGTTTTTCTTTATTGCTGCGAGCTTTGCCTGTTGTACTTTGCGGGGCTGTTTGCTTTGTGGGAGCATATCAGCTGATATATAAAAAACTGCTTAATGGGACCGGAAAAATAAATACCATTGCAATTGTTTTAATATCGGTGATGATCATCTATCTGTTTGTTGTTTTGGAGGTGACGGTATTACTAAGAGCTGGGTTTGAGGGAAATGGAAGGGTTGAGCCGCTTCTTTCAGTTTATAAAGACGCATGGCATACATGGTCCGGCAGGGCTTGGAGAAATATAGTACTTAATGTGTTGATGTTTGTTCCTTTGGGAATACTGCTACCATTGGTTGGAAAGGTTTTTCGGAAGTTCTGGGTCACGTATCTGTGCGGGGCTGCCTTGTCCGCGATGATAGAAGGTCTGCAGCTGGCGCTCAATAGAGGACTCTGTTCATTGGATGATCTGATTAATAATGCTTCCGGTGCGATGATAGGCTATGGGCTGTACTCAGCTGTTGCATATTTAATTGACCGTAAAAATAATCGAGCTAAAGCTTTACGTAGGAATGCTGTCTTAAGCCAAATACCACTGGTTTTTGCCGTATTTGTTGCATTAGGGATCCTCGCTTCATACAATGCCAAAGAACTTGGAAATACTCAGTACAGGCTGGTTAATAATGATGAAACCTCTGTCTTGGGAATAAGGAAAAACTACGAATTCGCGGGTGATGCAAGAACTTTGCCGATATATAAAACAGAGTCAGTATCTGTAAAAAACGCCAGGAGGCAGTGTTTTGAGCTGCTAAAAGGCTTCAAAGAGGATACAGAAAAGGTCAAGTTTACAAACCATGACGGATCGATCTGGGCCGTGACTGATAACGGGAGTGTCATTATTATATATAACACAATTGGGAAGACTTGGTTATATACAAACTACCGAACAAGCAGAAAAGCTAATTCCGGGGAACTCAGCATGTACTCCAATGCATCTGAAGACGATGTGCTATTACGATTGCAGGCCTGCGGCGTGCAAATTCCTTCTGGTTATACTTTCAAAGAAGCTTTTGAAGGAGTGTATCAGTTTTCCTGGAATAAGGTTTTGAACGGTGATGTATTAACAGACGGCACTGTTACAGTGAAGATTTGCGGGAACGGTAAGATATATTCTGTCAGAAACGAGGCCCGGATTGGGAGCTTTTACAAGGATATTGAAGTGATCAGTGAAAGAGATTCCTTAGAAATGATCCGAAAGGGGCAGTTCTACAATCATATAGAACCCAACTCGTATATTGAATTATATTCCTGCGAGATCACATATCAGCTGGATTCAAAGGGATATAACCAACCATTTTACAGCTACGGCGCCAAGATCAACAGCAAATCGGTAACATTACTGATACCAGCAATAAAAGAATGAGTAGCTGTCTACCATTGTAATCAACGCGTTGAAAAAAGATCTTTGTTAATTATTAGAAGGGGGGGGGGTAGTGGTACTACCTATATGTCAAATACAATATAGTTATTCTAATTTATTGATTAAGAAAGAATGAGAACAGTTTTGAAAAAAGTAATTTCAATAATTATTGGTCTGTGTTTGATACTCAGCATGTCCTGTTCTGCATTTGCTACAGATGCTGAGGAATCGGTTGGTATTAATGTGTTGATTGGCACTCAAACTACAGATTATGTAGATGTTATGGGTGTAAAGGCAACCAACGCACCTAGTGCTTTTGCACCATCTTCATGGTATGAAGTCGATCATGACTGGGCAGCTAAAAACTTCACTTGGTCAGCGTACAAGTTCACAAACACCGATGGCATGTATGTTTATATTACTGGACAAGGAAGTTTTGATGTTCAGTTTTACTATGCAGACGGTACATCGATGGGAACATGGAGTGCCTATTCTGTTGGAAGTGATTATCAGTTCAGCGCGGAAATGAGTGGCTCAAATGCAGGTTACTATTTCCGCATTATCAACACATCTTCACTTTCGCCGAATTCTGGCCGTTATAGTGTCTATGGTTATGGCTCCTAAGTCATATTAGAGTCAGTGTCTTAAGACAAAACACAATGAGCTGGCTGTCCATTTTGGATGGCCAGCTCATTTATTTACATGTAGGTGATGAAAAATTGTCGTAAAAGCATCAAAAACAGCACGTTGACATTCGTCGATAATAATCTATAATAAACGCATAGTTATGATAGAGGCTGCGGCTGACAAAAGTACCTTAAGGAGCGCAAAGGGAAGCTCCCGAAAGGGAAAGGGGAGGCCGCCGAAGGGCAGCTTGCAAGCGGTACCCGCCGCGTGGGGCAGCACCTGGGACGCAGGAAAACATCCTGCGTACTGTCGCGCAGATGCGCGGAGAGCTGTCGTGACAGGCATGGAGAAACCCGCCGGGTCATGATAGGTATCATGACCCGGTTTTTATATCTGCCCGGCAGCGTAAAAAGCGCAAAGGCCGGGCGCATCAGAAAGGAGTTCTCCATGAACGTTATCAACACCGCGTGGTCCTTGTTTCCGGCGCTTATAGCAATAGTGCTGGCACTGATCACCAAAGAAGTTTATTCATCCCTGTTTATTGGTATACTGGTGGGCGGCGTGCTCTACAGCGGCTTCAGCCTCTCCGGCGTGCTCAACCACGTGTTCGTGGACGGCATGGTGGGGCAGCTGTCCGATCCCTGGAACGTCGGAATACTGGTATTCCTTGTAGTCCTGGGCACCATGGTAATGCTTATGAACCGCGCGGGCGGCTCGGCGGCTTTCGGGCGCTGGGCAGTGGCTCACGTTAAGACCAAGGTCGGAGCACAGCTTGCTACCATAGCCCTTGGCGTTCTGATCTTTATAGACGACTACTTCAACTGCCTTACCGTAGGCTCCGTTATGAGGCCCCTTACCGATAAGCACGGGATCTCCAGGCAGAAGCTGGCCTACCTGATCGATGCCACAGCGGCTCCGGTCTGCATCATAGCGCCTATCTCTTCCTGGGCGGCGGCCGTTACCGGCTCTGTGGACGGCGTAAACGGCCTGGAGCTTTTCATCAAGGCAATACCCTACAATTTCTACGCGATACTCACTGTCGTTATGATGCTGGTGCTGGCGCTGGGTAAGTTCGATTACGGCCCGATGAGGCTGGCAGAACTCAGCGGCAAGCTCAGCAAGGCGGACGATCCTATGCCGGAGTCTTCTCTGACCGGCGCGGAGGACCAGCCTAAGCCTCCTGTAAGCCCCAGGGGCAAGGTCATCCACCTGGTGCTGCCCATAATCGTTCTGATCGTGGCCTGCGTAATTGGCATGATCTACACCGGCAGCTTCTTTGAGGGCGCAAGTTTCTCCGAGGCCTTTGCGGATTCCGACGCTTCCGTTGGCCTGATGTTCGGCTCTGTGGTGGCTCTGGTCATAACCATTATATTCTTCCTCTGCACCAGGGTGCTTTCCTTCAAGGAGTGCATGAACGCCCTGCCGGAAGGCTTCAAGTCCATGGTCCCGGCCATACTGATCCTTACCTTTGCGTGGACTCTTAAGTCCATGACAGGCGCCCTGGGTTCCGATGTCTTTGTAGAGACCTTCGTGAAGAGCTTCGCGGACAAGGAGGCTATAATGAACCTGCTGCCCGCTATAGTGTTCCTTATCGCTACCGTGATCGCCTTTGCTACTGGAACCTCCTGGGGGACCTTCGGAATACTCATTCCTATCGCAGCCAAGGTGTTCAACAACGATATTTCCAGCCCCATGATGGTGATGGCTGTTTCCGCCTGCATGGCCGGCGCCGTCTGCGGAGACCACTGCAGCCCCATCTCCGATACCACAATAATGGCATCCGCCGGAGCCCAGTGCGAGCACATAACCCACGTCAACACCCAGCTGCCTTACGCGCTGACCGTTGCCGCGGTATCATTCGTGAGCTATATAATTGCAGGCTTCGTAAAGAGTGCCGCCATCTCCCTGATCATTGGCATAGTGCTGATGATAGGCACGCTGCTGATCATAGGAAAAGGTGCAAAGACAAAGGCGGCATAAGGGCCGGCTTGGGTTTCGGATCTGCCCCTGTAAATATGCTTTAAAGCCCTTTAACAGCCCGCCTGCTGCGTCAAAACGCGGCAGACGGGTAATTTTACTCCCGTGACATAAAACACTCTCAAAACGGGCTGTTTTTATAGTATAATAGCAGCGAAAAAAAATCAGCTTCGAAGAAAAAAACACTTGCATCGGACGTTAGCCCGTGCTAATATAATCTCTTCTTTTGAAGAAAGTATACAAAAGGGCTGAAGACAGTCCGGATCTTTCAGGAGGAATAACATGAGAAAATCTTTTAAAGTAAACGGTATCGACTGCGCAAACTGCGCCGCAAAGCTGGAGAGGAATCTCGCCAAGATCAAGGGCGTGGAGTCCGTTGCAGTAGTATTTGCAACATCCAAGCTCATAATCGAGGCTCCGGACGACAAGTTCGATGCCATAATGGATGAGGCAGTGGCAGTTGCTAAGAAGCTCGAGCCGGATTGGGAGATAGTAAGATAGTGAACCCCTACGTTAAACTTGCGATAGTTTTAATAATATATCTGGCGCTGGGCTGGAAGATAATCCTTACGGCTCTGCGCAACATAAAGAACGGTGACTTTTTCGACGAGAACTTCCTTATGGTAGTGGCCACTGTGGGTGCACTTTGCATAGGGGAGTACGAGGAAGCCATACTGGTCCTGCTGCTCTACCGTATAGGAGAGTTCCTGCAGGACAAGGCGGTGGATAAGTCCAGAAAGTCCATATCGGACCTTATGGATATACGCCCGGACTACGCCAACGTGGAGAAGGACGGCCAGTGGGTGCAGGTGGACCCGGACGAGGTCGCTGTCGGCACGGTTATCCTTGTCAAGCCGGGCGAGCGCGTGCCTTTGGACGGCACCGTGCTCGAAGGCTCTTCCAGGCTGGATACCGCAGCTCTTACCGGAGAGTCCCTGCCTGTGAATGTTTCCGAGGGCAGCGAGGTCCAGAGCGGCACCATCAACCTGGACGGCATGCTGAAGATCCAGACCACGGCTGTTTCCGAGGAATCCACTGCGGCCAGGATACTGGACCTGGTGGAGAACGCCGCCGCAAGCCGCGCAAATTCCGAGAAGTTCATTACGAAGTTTGCGCGCTGGTACACGCCTATAGTCTGCGGACTGGCGCTGCTTCTGGCAGTTATACCGCCGCTGTTTTTCCACGGAGTGTGGTCCGACTGGATATACAGGGCGCTGTCCTTCCTGGTAGTGTCCTGCCCGTGTGCGCTTGTAATTTCAATACCTCTGGGCTTTTTCGGAGGTATCGGCGGAGCTTCGGCAAAGGGCATACTGATCAAGGGCGGCAACTACCTGGAGGCTCTTTCCAAGGCGGATACCATGGCCTTCGACAAGACAGGCACCCTTACCAGGGGCGTCTTCAAGGTGATAGCTGTGCACCCGGAGGGTATCAGCGAGGCTCAGCTGCTGGAGTACGCTACTCTGGCGGAGAGCTTCTCCAACCACCCCATAGCCCGCTCCCTTGCGGACGAGTACGGCAAGCGCGTGGATAAGTCCCGCGTCAAGGACTCCAAGGAGATCCTGGGCCAGGGCATAAGCGCGGTGGTGGACGGCAGGCTGGTGTCCTGCGGAAGCCACAAGTACATGCATACTCTGGATCTGCATCACGACGACTGCCACATTCCGGGCACCAACGTGCACGTGGCTATAGACGGCGTCTACGCGGGCCACATAGTAATTTCCGACCAGATAAAAGAGGACGCTCCGGCGGCTCTTGCAGAGCTCAAAGAGCTTGGTCTTAAGCGCCTGGTAATGCTTACCGGAGACAAGGAAGGCGTTGCTGCGGACGTTGCAAAGACCCTGACGGATCTTACCGAGTACCATGCGGAGCTGCTGCCTCAGGACAAGGTGGAGATCACTAAGAAGCTGATGGCAGAGGCCGAGCCCGGGCGCAAGGTGGCGTTCGTGGGCGACGGCATCAACGACGCTCCGGTGCTTGTTGCCGCGGACCTTGGAATAGCCATGGGCGGCATGGGTTCCGCTGCGGCTGTGGAGGCTGCGGACATAGTCCTGATGAACGACAAACCTTCGGATATCTCGCTTGCGGTGCGCATAGCCAGGAAGACCATGCGCATAGTAAAGCAGAACATCTGGTTCTCCATAGGCGTAAAGGTAGTAGTGCTGATCCTTTCGGCGCTGGGCTACAGCAACATGATCCTGGCAAGCTTCGCCGACACCGGCGTCTGCCTCCTTGCCATCCTCAACTCTATGCGCGCCCTGCGGATAAAATAACACGGCACTCAGGGACGGTTCTCAGGTGCCAACTTCACAGAACATAGGGGACGGTCCTCCTTGCCATTTTGGGCAGGGAGAACCGTCCCCTATGTTAGTTTGCGAAGTTGGCACCTGAGAACCGTCCCTGAGTGCCGTTAATCTATGCCGCGAAGCTGTGTGTTAGGCACGTACTGCTGAGCGGCTTTTTGCATCTCCAGCATAGTCTCTTTGCTGCACGCGGAGAACTCCTGGCGCCCGAGAATATCCCCGGAATCCTTGAAGCTCTGCAGGAAGTACTTGGGCACCCCCGCGATCTCCTGCGCTATCTTTGCTATGTCCTCCACGGTGTGGAACTGCTTTACAACGGTGGTGCGGAACTCGTAGTCCGGCGCGAACTCCCTGATGACCCTTACAGAATGCAGCGTGTTTTCGTAAAGTATGGCTGCGGTAGCCTCCGGAATGTCCGTTATCTGGGCATATTTGCCGCGCCAGTTCTTAAAGTCCATGGCAACGTAGTCCACGATGCCGGCCTTGAGCAGCGCCCCCAGCCTCTCCGGGTTGGTGCCGTTGGTGTCCAGCTTTACAGCGTAGCCGAGCTCCTTAACTTTGCTTAAAAACTCCATGATCCCAGGCTGCATAAGCGGCTCTCCGCCTGTAACAGCAAGGCCAGTGAGCCTTCCGAAGCGCTCCTTAAGGAAGGCCAGGATCTCTTCCGGGTCCAGAAGGCCTGTCTCCTCCAGGGTCGTTTTAAGCTCCTCCGGGTCTACCAGCGACGCGTTGTGGCAGAAGGGGCAGCGCAGATTGCAGCCTGGTGTGAATATAGTAGCAGCCAGCCTTCCGGGGAAGTCCAGCAGAGTCAGTTTTTGTATTCCAGCGATCTTCATCGATGGCCTCCGGTCAATTGATTTCACCGTATTGTAGCACACTTTCTGCACAAGGTAAAGCGATAAAGGGGACGGTTCTTCTTCATCTTTTAGCAAAATGTGGCAGCCAGCATGCTTGCAGCCGTTCTTGGCTCAAAACGGTTTAAAAATGGAAATAATATGGTCTAAATGGCGAAATGATACTTTACTTTTGGGCGACGAGCTGCTATGCTCTAGGTAAGGAGGCGTGCTGCTTAGGGCACGGACGGGATATGACTACAGAAGAACTCAGAGCAAGAAAAAGGGCTCTCGGTTATACTAACGAAACTATTGCAAAGCTTTCGGGCGTCCCGCTCGGAACGGTGCAGAAAGTGTTTGCCGGATCTACTAAGGCTCCGCGCTATGATACTCTGCGCGCAATAGAGGATGTTCTTACGGCGCGCAAGTACAGGCAGGCCCATGGGGGTCTTAAGTACAACGTTCCGGCGGTAGATTCATCCACGCTCAGGGTGGAGGAAAGCGTCCTGGCCACATTTTATAGTACTCAAAAACGCCCCGGGGAGTACACGATAGAGGATTACTACGATCTCCCGGACGACCGCAGAATGGAGCTCATAGAAGGCTATTTTTACGACATGGCGGCTCCGAATATCGTGCATCAGCTGATACTGTCGGAGCTGCATGTGCAGTTTTATAACAATATCGATGCTTGCAACAAGGATTGCGAGGTGTTCTTTTCCCCGCTGGATGTAAAGCTTTTCCCTGATAATAAGACAATGGTCCAGCCGGATCTGGTAGTTATCTGCGACAGAGAAAAGCTTAATAATACAGCCCGTGTAGAGGGCGCCCCGGAGCTTGTGGTCGAGGTGATGTCTCCATCCAACAGGGATCACGACATGGTCCTGAAGCAAAAGGTTTACAGGGATGCAAAGGTAACGGAATACTGGATAGTGGATCCTGTGGACAGGGTCGTGTCCGTATACGATCTTACAGGGTTAAAGCTGCCAAAGACCTACACTTTTGAGGAAAAGGTCCCTATCAGCATCTCCGGCGGAAAATGTTTTATAGACTTTTCCAGGATACTGGCAAAGCTGAGCAGATTGGAGCAGAAATAAAAACAAGCGGCCGTTTTCCGCGGCCGCCCGGAACGATCTGTAATTATTTGTCCTTCTTTCTGGTGTTGAGAAGCACCAGCGCTATTGCAATTACAAGGCTGATGATTATCACCAGGTACATGGTGGAGTAGGCGGAAGCTTTTACAGCGTTGCTTGCCCCTTCTATGGTGCCGTTGTTTTTGCTGCGGATAAGAGCATCAGCCAGAAGCCCCGCAAGGTACGGCCCCATAAACTGGCCAATATCCTGCCCCAGGAAGAAGGTATTGCTTCCTACGCCTCGCTTTTCCGCGGGTACGGAAGTCATGCAAAGCGCCTGAAGGTTAGGCAGCGCAATGCCGTAGCCCAGGGCAGAGAACACCGCAGCGGCAATAAATCCGGTAATGCTCTTTGATACGGAGAACATCACGAAGGTCATTGCAAAGCAGGCCATGGTGGGCACCAGCACCTTGCGGTAGCCGAACTTGTCTGCAAGGCCGCCGGTAACAAAACGCAGCACCAGTATGCCTATAGCGTAAACTGTGTAGTAAAGTCCGATATTTGTGATGCCGAGCGTGTCGTTTGCGTAGATCAGCAGGAAGCCGCCTATGCACGCGTACGGTATGGTAAGGAAGGTCATGGTGATGGCCGCCGGAACAGCTTCCTTTGCCACGATAGTGTCGAAGCGTATGCGGTACCTTGCGTCTTCCGGAGCCGGCTTGCTGTAGACAAAGAAGGCCAGGATCAGGCAGACGAATACAACGCAGAAGCAGGCTATGAAAGTAGTTTTGTAGCCGTAGTTTGTGCTGAGCGCAAGTCCGAGGCTTGGGCCTACCGCCTGTCCGAACGCCTGGCCCAGGGAGAAGAAGCTCACGCCCTTGGCGAAGCTGCCTTCCGGCAGGTTGTCGCAGGCTATGCTTAAGGATATAGGCGCGCACATTCCTACGCCCACGCCCTGGAGAAGCCTTCCGGCTATAAGCCAGTTGACGTTCGGCGCCATGTAGAACACTGCGTAAGCTACCAGCAGTATGGCAGTCGCCAGCACGTAAATGTTGCGCTTTCTGAAGCAGTCGAAGGCAGGGCTGGCCACAGGCCTTATAGCAAGCGCGGATATGGCGAATATTCCGCTGACTATTCCTACCACAGATGCGGCGGCGCCCATGGAGCTTGCGTATTTGGGGATGAGCGCGGTTATGGTCTGCTGCCCCATGTGCTGGAACAGGTTTGCCAGGAAGATCAGTATGTAGCCACGGTTCCAGACCGTGGTAGGCGTATTTTCTCTTATCATTTTTCAGACCTCTCATGTGAAAACGGGACCGTCCCCATTTCACATTTTCGCATAATATAAAATATAATAATTCATTATATAACAGCACTGCTTATCCTTTCAAGCATTTAAGTTCGTGTTGTCAGTGCCTGTGTTTAATGGTATAATGTTATGCTCTGCTAACAGGACAATACCATTTAAGAGGTAAATATAT